>NZ_JASCXP010000132.1:0-16764 GCF_030010695.1 Nocardia sp. CC201C | reverse complement strand
GCGGCGGGGCGGACTCCGCCGGCCAGTACCGACGCGGCGGAGGGGAAGTCTGTGCCGTCCGGGATACCGGAGCGGACCGGGTGGGCGCGGCGGGTGGTGCAGCCCGCGGGCGGGGCGATGGCGGTCGAGCGGCTGCGGGTGCTGCGGGAGTTGGCGGATCGTGGAACGGTGGCGGCGGTGGCGGCGGCGCTGTCCATGACGCCGTCGGCGGTGTCGCAGCAGTTGAAGGTACTGGCGCGGGAGGCGGGGGTGGCGCTGCTGGAGCCGGACGGGCGGCGGGTGCGGCTGACCGATGCGGGGCGGGCGCTGGTGGTGCGCGCCGACGAGGTGCTGGCGGCCATGGATCGGGCCGTCGCCGAGATGGAGTCGTATCGCGGCTCGCCGCGCGGGCAGGTGCGGGTGGCGTTGTTCCCGTCGGGGGCCGCGCTACTGCTGCCGCGGGTGCTGCGCGAGCTGGCGGGCAGCGGAGTGGACGTGGTCGCCGCCGACGAGGACCTGCCGCCGTCGGAGGTGCTGCGGCTGCTGGCGGACTACGACGTGGTGCTCACCCACCGCGATGAGCACGCGCCGGCCGTGGCGGGGCCGCGGGTCGACTCCCGGGTGCTCATGCGGGAGCCGATCGATGTGCTGGTCGCGCCCGAACACCGCCTGGCCCGCAGCGGCGCGGTCGTGCCCGCCGAACTGGCCGATGAGGAGTGGCTGTCGGTGCGCGGCGGCTTCCCCGTGGACGACGTCTTGCGCTCCATCGCCACCGTCACCGGCGTGCAACCGCGAATCACCCAGCGACTCAACGACTTCTCGGTGATCGAGGCCATGGTCGCGGCCGATTGCGGCATCGCCCTCATGCCCCGCTTCGCCGTCCGCGACCCGAACCTGGTCATGCTGCGCCTGGCCGGTGTCCGCGCCGCCCGCCTCTACGACCTGGCCACCCGTCCGCACGCCGACCGCCGCCCCGCGGTCGCCGCCGTCCTGGCCGCCTTCCGCACCGCCGCGCAGCAGGCCACCGCAACCGACAGGCCCCGCTGACACCGCAGGGGCACAACCGAATACACCGGTCGTGCCGCTGTCGCGGAACGCGGGGCCGCCCTGCTAACGCGGCGGCTGGTAACCCCGCTGCTGGATGGCGTGGTAGCCGAAGTCGTCGGCGACCATGGCGGCCAGTTCCAGGAGTGCGCGGCGGGTCGGCTTGCTGACCAGCTCCAGGTCGATCTCCGCGCCCTCGGCCAAGTGGTCGTCGAACGGCACCACCTGGACGGCGCGGGTACGGTCCAGGAACAGCTTGCGCAGCTGGTCCAGGTCGACGGTCGACGAACCCTTGCGAGAGGCGTTGACCACCACCACGGTTCGCTCCACCAGCTTGTGGTAGCCGTGGTGGTCCAGCCAGTCCAGCGTGGCCGAGGCAGACCGGGCGCCGTCGATGGCGGGCGAGGTCACCAGCACCAGCGAGCTGGCCATATCCAGCACACCGGCCATGGCGGAGTGCATGAGGCCGGTGCCGCAGTCGGTGAGGATGATGTTGTAGAACTGCTGCAGGATGCCGATGGCCTTGCGGTAGTCGGCCTCGCTGAACGCCTCGGAAACCGCCGGATCCTGTTCGGAGGCAAGCACTTCCAGGCGGCTCGGAGCCTGCGAGGTGTGCGCCCGCACATCCGAGTAACGCGTGATGTGGTTGTCCTCCAGCAGATTCCGCACGGTGGAGCGGGTCTGCCGCGGCACCCGGTGCGCGAGCGTACCGAGGTCGGGGTTGGCGTCGATGGCGATCACCCGGTCACCGCGCAAGGAGGCGAAGGTGGAGCCGAGACCGACTGTGGTGGTGGTCTTTCCGACGCCTCCCTTGAGAGACAGGATGGCGATCCGGTAGTCGCCGCGCACCGGCTGGTTCACCCGGTCGACGAGTTCGTTGTGGATGATGTCCGCGGGCGACTCGCCCGGATTGATGGCACCGCCCGACATCTTGTGCACGGCACGCCGCCAGCCGCCGCGCGGCGCGCGGCGGGCGCGACGCAACAGGTTCAGGTCGTTGACCGAGTGGCCCGGCGGCGGCTGCTGCGGCCCACCCTGCTGCGGAAAGCCCTGCGGCGCTTGGTTCCACCCCGGCTGCTGATAGTTCTGCCCGGGCTGCTGCTGGAAATTCTGCTGCGGTGGCGGCTGCTGCGGTGGCGCGGGCGGCGGCGACCAGCTGTAGATCGGGCCGCCGGAGTGGTCCGCACCCGCCGGGGCCTGTCCGCTCTGGCCCGGAGCGCCGAAATGCTCGGTCTGCCCACCGCCGGCGGGCTGATCGCCCGGCTGGTCGAAGACCCGGCGCACCATGCCGTCGGCACCGATCTCCTGCCGGATCTCCCCGTACGGGGTCTCCTGCCGGATCTCGCCGTACGGTCCGGACTGCGGGCCGCCTTCGCCCGCACCGGGATTGAAGCCCGGCGGCGGGTACGCGCCGGTGGGCGGGAAGCCGGGTCCGCCGGGCGGAACCCACGCCCCCTGCTCCGGTGGCGGGTACGCGCCGGTATTCGGGCCCGGCTGGAACTGTCCGTTCGGCCCGTACGGATTCGGCCCCTCGCCGGGGGCTCCGGGCGACGCGAACGAGCCCTGGAACGGCCCCTCACCGGGCGGCGCGAACGGCCCCGGCTGCGGGAAACCACCCGACTGTCCGTGCGCGAACGGCCCGTCGGGCTGGAAGACGGTGGTCTGGTCGATGGAATCGGGCACCGGGGGGAAGAACCCGGACCCGGACTCCGGCTCCGCCTCGCCCGCGGGCTCCTTCGCGTCGACGGCATCGTCGGCGGTCTCGGCCCCCGACTCCTGTTCATCGGCATTCGCCGCGGCGTCGGCCGCGGCGGATTCGTCGGCATCCGGCCCCTGCAACCAGGGTGGCGAGGTCGAATTCTGGTCTTTCGTGGTCACGTGTCCCCCATCTGCTCGACGGCGCGAACAGAGAGCTCGGCGCTAATGCGTTCCAACGCTAGCATCACCCACTCACCCGCACCGGATACTGTGCCACCGCTCTCCCGCCTCTCCAGCACGGACGACGCCAACGCGACCGATCCCATGACCGGGAAGCCCGATACCCGAGCAGGCAGCCCCACACCCGAGCGGGCGGCCGGCCCCACGTCCGGAGCAGGCCGCCCGATCTCATGCGGATCGGGTGACTCACCGGGCACGCGCGGCGTCGTCCCGGCGGTCGACGGCGCTCAGCCGTGCGCCGACGTCGCGGTGCGGGCGAGCGCGCGGTTCACCGCCGAGACCACGGCGCGCAGCGAGGCGGTGGTGATCGAGGTGGCGATGCCGACGCCCCAGGTCACGGTGTCGCCGATGGCAACCTCCACATACGACGCGGCCTGGGCATCGTCACCGGCGGACATGGCGTGCTCGGAGTAGTCCAGGATGCGCACGTCGTAGCCGATGCCGGACAGGGCGTCGACGAAGGCCGCGAGCGGGCCGTTGCCCTCGCCGGAGATCTCCTGTTCGACGCCGTCCACCTTGACGACGGCCTCGATGTGGTCCACACCGTTGTCGGTCTCCGAGGCGGTGACCCGCTGCCGGATGCGCTCCAGCGGCGTGATCGGGTTCAGGTACTCCTCGGCGAAGACGTCCCACATCTCCTTGGGCGTCACCTCGCCGCCCTCACCGTCGGTGATCTTCTGGATGGCCTGCGAGAACTCGATCTGCAGGCGGCGCGGCAGCACCAGCCCGTGGTCGGTCTTCATGATGTAGGCGACGCCGCCCTTGCCGGACTGCGAGTTCACCCGGATGACGGCCTCGTAGGTGCGGCCCACGTCCTTGGGGTCGATGGGCAGGTACGGGACCTCCCAGGTGATGTCGTCGACATCGGCGTTCGCGGCGTCGGCGGCGGCCTTCATGGCGTCCAGGCCCTTGTTGATGGCGTCCTGGTGGCTGCCGGAGAAGGCGGTGTACACCAGGTCGCCGCCGTACGGGTGGCGTTCGGCCACGGGCAGCTGGTTGCAGTATTCGACCGTGCGGCGGATCTCGTCGATATTCGAGAAGTCGATCTGCGGGTCGATGCCGCGGGAGAACATGTTCATGCCCAGCGTCACCAGGCAGACGTTGCCGGTGCGCTCGCCGTTGCCGAACAGGCAGCCCTCGATGCGGTCCGCGCCGGCCTGGTAGCCCAGTTCGGCGGCGGCCACGGCGGTGCCGCGGTCGTTGTGCGGATGCAGCGACAGCACGATGGCGTCGCGGCGGGCCAGATTGCGGCTCATCCACTCGATCGAGTCGGCGTACACGTTCGGGGTGGCCATCTCGACGGTGGCGGGCAGGTTGATGATCAGCGGCTTCTCGGGGGTGGGCGCGATGATCTCGGAGACCGCGTCGCACACCTCGCGGGCGTAGTCCAGCTCGGTGCCGGTGTAGGACTCCGGGCTGTACTCGTAGCGCCAGTTGGTGTCCGGGTAGCGCTGCTCGATCTCCAGGCACAGCGTGGCGGCGTCGGTGGCGATCTTCTTGACGGCCGCGCGGTCGGCGCGGAACACCACTCGCCGCTGCAGGACGGAGGTCGAGTTGTAGAAGTGCACGATCACGTTGGGCGCGCCGTCGCACGCCTCGAAGGTGCGCTCGATCAGTTCGGGACGGCACTGGGTCAGCACCTGGATGGTGACGTCGTCGGGCACCGCCCCGTCCTCGATGATCTCGCGGACGAAGTCGAAGTCGGTCTGCGAGGCGGACGGGAAGCCCACCTCGATCTCCTTGTAGCCCATGCGCACCAGCAGGTCGAACATGCGGCGCTTGCGGGCCGGGCTCATCGGGTCGATGAGCGCCTGGTTGCCATCGCGCAGGTCGACGGCACACCAGGAGGGCGCGCGGTCGATGACCTTGTCCGGCCAGGTGCGGTCGGGCAGGGTGATCGGCTCGACCTCCTCGGCGAAGGGCCGGTACCGGAACACCGGCATGGAGGAGTTCTGCTGCCTGTTCCAGGCGGGCTGGTCGGCGGGCGCGGGCTTGGACGGCTGCGTGATGGTGCGCGTGCCGGCTGCGACATTGAAAGACGTAAAAGCGTCAGCGGGTGACATGCGTGTTCTCTCCGAAGTGTGACTGGATCCCAGTGTTATGGGTTGACCGGCACGGCAGATCCCCGCGACAGGAGCCGGTCCGAATCAGACCCCGTCGCGGCGGCAAAGGAGAAGTGCCCGCTGCATGATGATCGGAGTTTACAGGTCGGCGATACGCCGACGGAAGCGGGGGCGAGGCGCGCCACACCGCGCGCCACGCGTTCACTGCCGCTCGGCGCAGAGTTCGTGGATGAATCGCATCTTGTCGAGCACCGGCTCGGCCAGCACGAACGGGTAGAGATCGCGGTGCCCCATGGACCGGTTGAGCATATTGAGCGCCCAGGCCAGCGGCAGCCACAGGTCGATGATGCGATCGAAGCCGGAACGGCCCACCTGCGGGCGGTCCAGGGTGGCCCCGGCGGGGGCGAATCCGCAGGCGGCGGCGGTATCGAGGGTGTCGCGGATGTGCAGGTAGTGGGCGAAGGTCTCGGCCCAGTCCTCGGCCGGGTGCATGGTGGCGTAGGAGGAGACGTGGCTGTCCTCCCAGCCGGGTGGCGCACCCTCGGCGTAGTGGCGGTCGAGAGCCTGCTGATAGTCGGCGAAGGGGTCGCCGAACAGTTCCCGGAAGCGGTCGAGGGTGTCGCCGCGCGGCGCGTCCCCGGACGGATTGTGCGGGGTGAGCCGCTGCACCAGGACCGGGAAGTAGTAGTGGCCGATCTCATGGCGGAAGTGGCCGAGCAGGGTGCGGTAGGGCTCGTCCATCTCGACGCGGAGCTGTTCGCGGTGCACGTCGTCGCCCTCGGCCAGGTCGAGGGTGATGACGCCGTTGTCGTGGCCGGTGGTGACCTGCTCGTCGGCGCTGGAGAGCAGGTCGAAGGCGAGGCCGCGTTCCGGATCGGTGTCGCGGCCGACCAGCGGCAGCCCGAGTTCGGCGAGTTCCACGATGAGGCGGCGCTTGGCGGCCTCCGCCTCGCCGAAGGCGGTGAGCCAGGTGCCCTCCAGTGGTTCCGGGCGGGTGCGGGTGAGGCGGCAGGACTCGCACAGCACGCCACCCTGGACCACCGGAACAATCCAATTGCATTGCGCCAGATGCTGATTGCGGCACAGCCGGAATCGGTTCGCGTCGACGGTACCCTCGGATTCGCCGGTCGGCGCCAACACCACCAGGGTGCGGTCGGCCAGACTGAAGCCGAGTGGACTGCCGCAGCTCAGGCACAGGGAGTTCTCGAAGGCCAGGCGCTGGCCGCACTGTGGACAGCTGAAATCTCGCATCTCACACCTCGATCGGCGCCATATCCACCGACACCGCGATCGTGGATTCCTTGGCGTCGGTGTAGATGATGCCCCGCAGCGGCGGCACATCGGCGTAGTCCCGGCCCCAGGCCAGGGTGACATAGCGGTCGTCGGCGAACTGGTCGTTGGTGGGGTCGAAGCCGATCCAGCGACCCGGATCGCCGGGGTCGCCGCCGGGCAGCCAGACCGCCGTCCAGGCGTGGGTGGCGTCCACGCCGATCAGGCGTTCCCGGCCGGGCGGCGGACGGGTGGACAGGTAGCCGGAGACGTAGCGGGCCGCCAGCCCCTGGGAACGCAGGCAGGCCGCGCCGATGCGGGCGAAATCCTGGCAGACACCCTCGCGGGCGGCGAAGACATCCGCGACGCGGGTGGTGACGGTGGTGGAGCCGGAGGTGTAGGTGAAGTCGCGGTGGATGCGGGAATTCAGTTCGGCGACCGCGTCCAGCAGCGGGCGGCCGGGCGGAAACGATTCGGCGGCATAGGCTTTCACCTCGGGCGTGATCTCCGGCGGATGCAGGTCGAGGGCGAAGTCGACCGCCAGCGGGCCGCGCTTCCCGTCGGGGCGCGCGGATTCCCAGGGCGGTGTGCCGCGCGGATGTTCCGGGCGCGTCACCTCCACCACCGACTCGCCAGTCACCTCCAGGCGGCGATGCTCGGCGGTGACGTGGAAGTACAGGGTGATATTGCCGTACACATCGACGCCGACCGAGCGGTCCGACGGCACCGGGTCGATGCGGATCTCGTGGGCGTGCAACCGCTGCCCCGGGAATTCGCGCGGCGACAGGTAGGCCCGGCCGTAGGAGCTGCCGACCGCGTCGGAGTAGGTGTAGACGGTGCGGTGCAGCACGCGGTAGCGACGCGAGCACGCACCGCCGGCAACTTCCCGCAGACGGTCCGGCGCCACCGGTTCTTCCGATCGCTCGCTCATACCGTGTCCTTTCGCGCATGCTCGACCGCTCATCCGACCACCCGGGCGCTGCCCCACAGCGGCTGAATATCACGCGGCACGGAAAGCCGGGTGGCTTCGAAGGATTCGGCGAACGTGCGCAGCCGCAGGTGCAGACCGTCGAGCAGGTCCACCAGGTCGGTGCGACGGCCCTCGGCGTCAGTGGCCTCCAGATCGGCCGGATCGAGCCGCCGCAGCATGCGCCGCGCATCCGCCAGCAGCCGCTGCGGGCGGGTGGTGGCCGAACCACCCGGCAGGGCCAGCAGCTCGGCTTCGACCCGTTCCAGCTGATAGGCCAGCGACCGCGGATTGGCGGCATCGAAGAGCAGCAGTTCGGCCACCGCCGCCACCCGCAGCGAATCCCGGTGCCGCCGACGGTAACTCACCGACGACGCGGTCGCCTGCAGCACGGCCTCGGTGAGCACCCGGCTGATCCCCGGCGGATGCGTTTCGGCGAACGCCGCCGCCAACAGCGCCGTCACGGCCAGCCCCCGTTCGATGCGCCGCCCGATATCGAGCACCTGCCACCCGGTATCGCGCACCATGATCTCCGCGTCGATCCCCGCCAGCGACTCCAGCCCCGACAGCACCCGTGCGTGCACCTCGCTCAGGGCCGCCACCCGATCCCCCCGCGTCGTCCGATACTCGGCGAACGCCCGGTCGATGGCGCCCAGGGTCACCCAGACGCCCGGCGTCACCTGATCTCGCACCGCCCGAGCGGTGTTCGCATACCGCTCCACCGCATACGCCAACGCCCCCGGCAGCTCCCGATCGATGGTCAGGGTCACCAGATACCGGTGATCCCGCCACGACGCCCCGGGCAGCGCGATCGGCTCCGTCGGATGATCGAATGAGCCGTGCCGCCGACTCCGTTGTGCCGTAGGGGATTGCCGCGAAGGTGACGGACCGTCGGTCGGTGTTGCCGAACCCATGCGCTGGGACTGTCCGCCGGGGCCCTGCACCTGCTCGGCCGCCATCGCGCGACCGGAGGCCGCATCCGGCGCGGATGCCTCTCGCGGTGGCGTCTCCGAGTCCGTGGGCGAGTCCGTGGGCGAGTCCGGCGCTGCGGCCTCGGGCAGGGGCGAACCGGCCTGAACGGCGGACGAATCGGGCGGGTCGGCCTCGGAATGGCGGGCGGGCCGGCCGGCGTGCCCACGCAGGGGGTAGGGGGTGCCGGTGAGGCGGGAGAGGGCGGTGACCAGGGTCGGCATGGCTTCGGCGCCCTCGAGCCAGGGGCGGTAGCGGTAGTCCTGGTAGCGGTCGTGGACGGCGGTGAGCAGGCGGACGGTCGCGTCGGCGCGTTCGCTGTAGCGGCCCAGCCAGAACAGGTCGTCGAGGACGCGGGGGGAGTTCACCGCCTCGTGTGCGGCGGCGGGGGTGGGGCGTTCGCGTTCGTCGGGGATCTCGGCGGCGGGGACGAGAGTGGGGGCGGTGCGGACCCAGATGTCCTTGGCGGCGGCCTCGGAAACCTCGGCCCGGGGCGCGCCACCGTGGTGGAGTTGCCCCAGCCCACCCGCCATGGCGCGGTAGCCGACCCGGCCCGCCAGCGAGAACAGCCGCAGCGCGACGGGTGCGGCGGCCAATCCCCCGCGCCCGGTCACGGCGGGGGCGACCGAGAAGCGGGCCGGTTCCTGGCCGACCCAGCGCCATCCCTCGGCCTCGATGCGGGCACGCCACCGCTGCACCTGCGCCCGCGAGAGCACCGGACCGAAGACGGTGCTGTCGTCGACGGTCGAACGCAGGATGAGCCGATCCAGATGTGCGATGAGATGCGCCCGCTCGAGATCGTCGCCGCCCCAATAGGACGGCACGCCGGGCAGTGTCAAGTCCTCGTCCAGCAGCGCCCGCGACAACCGCGGCAGGAACGACGCCAGCGCCGGACTCTCCAGCAACCCGCTGCCGAGCGTGTTCACCACCGTCACCGCGCCGCGCCGCAGCACCTCCACCAATCCGACCACGCCCAGCCGCGAATCCGGCCGCAGGTCCAGGGGATCGGAGAATTCGGCGTCCACCCGGCGCAGCACCACATCGACCTGTTCCAGCGTGCCCAGCGACCGCATCCACAACCGCCCGTCCCGCACCACCAGATCGGCGCTCTCCACCAGCGGAAAGCCCAGCACCGACGCCAGATACGCTTGATCGAAGGCGGTTTCGGAATGGACGCCGGGGCTGAGTACCACGACCACCGGCTCCTCGTCCCCGGCCCACGGCGCGGCCTCCACCAGCATGAGGCGCATGGCCCGTACGAAGGGGGTGAGCGGGCGCGGGCTGGCCAGCTCGAACGCCTCGGGGATGGCGGCCGAGACCACGCGGCGGTCGGCCAGCGCGTACCCCGCCCCCGAGGGCGCCTGCGCCCAGTCCGCCAGCACGCGGAACTCGCCGTCGCTCCAGCGGCTGACGTCACAGGCGTGCAGGAACAGCTGTTGCCGTCCGGGCAGTGAGATCCCGTGTGCGGCACGCACATACCCGCGGTGCCCGAAGACCAGCTGTGGCGGCAACAGGCCCTCGGTGAGGGTGCGCCGCGCGCCGTACACATCGGTGAGCACCGCGTCCAGCAGGCGCGAGCGCTGCACCAGCCCCGCCTCCAACCCGGTCCAGTCGTCGGCGGAGACCAGCAGGGGAATCGGATCCAGCCGCCACGGAGTCGCCGCCGTCGGTTCGACGCGATCCGGATATCCGCTGATCTCGGTGTAGGTGATGGCGTCGTCCTCGATGAGCCGCCGCACCCGGGTGTCCATGCGGTGCAATCCGGAACGACCCTGGTCCAGGAATTCGGCGGACAGTTCGGTCCACATCGGCCGGACCCGGCCGGCGTCGTCGACCAGTTCGTCGAAGTAGCCGGGCGTCGGCAGGCCGCAGGCGTCCACCGCTCCGGTATCCGCCGCTGCCGCACGGTATTTCGCGAATTCCTCGGCTACCTCCCGGCGGGCCGCGACCTTGTCCCAGCGGTCGGGTCCGTCGGCGGCGCCGGGCTGCGTCGGGTCGAGCACTGTCACCGCCACCACTTCCCAGGCTTGCCTACCGGTCGCCGACCACTCCCCACACCGTCCGCGCCCGCCGCAGATCCAGGATCCCGGGCGCACCGACATCGGTGGCCTGTATGGCCATTTTGGCACGCAGATCGGCGATATCGACGGGTCCCGAAGTATGTCCGGAAGATTCGAACCGCCGGTTGCGCCGCGATTGCGCCTCCACCGCGTTCACCGGAGGCGAGTCGTAGGCCCGGCCGCCCGGGTGCGAGACGTGATAGGTGCAGCCGCCGCGCGAGAGTTCCGACCGGGTGTCCACCACGTCGAAGACCAGCGGGGTGTCCACGGTGATGGAGGGGTGCAGGGCGTTCGGCGGCTGCCACGCCCGGTAGCGCACGCCCGCCACCTGCACATCCGCCTTCCCGGCGGGCAGCAGCGGCACCGGGTGGCCATTGCAGGTGACCAGGTAGCGGCCACGGTCCGCGCCGACCAGCCGTACCTGGAGGCGCTCCACCGAGGAGTCCACATAGCGGGCGGTGCCGCTGGCGGTGGTCTGCTCACCGAGGGTGTGCCACGGTTCGACGGCGGTGCGCAGTTCCAGTTCCATATCACCGAGTACCACCGTGCCGATGCGCGGAAAACGGAACTCGGCGAACGGGTCCAGCCAGCTGGTGTCGAAATCGATGCCGTGCGCGCGCAGGTCGGCGGCGACCTCGGCGATATCGGCCAGCAGATGGTGCGGCAGCAGGTAGCGGCCGTGCAGATTCGCGCCGTGCCGGATGAGCGGCGCGGTGTACGGACGCTCCCAGAACCACAGCACCAGTGCTCGCACCAGCAGGGACTGCACCATGGCCATGCGGAAATGCGGCGGCATCTCGAAGCCGCGCAGTTCCACCAGGCCGAGGCGGCCGCGCGCGGAGTCCGGGCTGTAGAGCTTGTCGATGCAGAACTCGGCGCGATGGGTATTGCCGGTGAGGTCGGTGAGGAGGTGGCGCAGCGCGCGGTCCACCAGCCACGGTGCCGCGCCCACCGCGTCCGTGCCGCTGCCGCCGCACAGGCGGGCGATCTCGGCGAAGGCGATCTCGAGTTCGTACAGCACGTCGTCGCGGGCCTCGTCCACGCGCGGGGCCTGCGAGGTGGGGCCGATGAACCGGCCGGAGAACAGATAGGACAGGGCCGGATGCCGCTGCCAGTAGGTCAGCATGGAGACCAGCAGGTCCGGGCGGCGGAGCAGGGGTGAGCGGGCGGGGGTACGGCCGCCGAGCGTGATGTGATTGCCGCCGCCGGTGCCGCCGTGAGTGCCGTCGATATCGAAGGTCTCGGTGGTCAGCCGGGCCAGTCCGGCCTGTTCGTACAGAGTTTCGAGCAGCTCGGACTGGGCGGCGAAGGAGTCGCTGGGCTGGATGTTCACCTCGATCACGCCCGGATCCGGAGTGATGGACAAGGCGTGCAGGCGGGGGTCGGTGGGCGGCGGGTAGCCCTCCAGCACGACCGGATACCCGACGTGCGCCACGGCCGCCTCCACCCGGCGCACCAGGTCGAGATAGGCGTCGAGATCCTCCACCGGGGGCAGGAATACGCACAGCCGACCGTCCCGCACCTCGGCCACCAACGCGGTGGTGGGCGCACGGTCCGCGGGCTCCACCACGGCGGCGGGGTTCGATGCCGAGCCGTCCGCACCGAAGGGCTGGAGCACGATCGGATCCGACTCCGGTCGCATCGGCGGCGTCCGCCAGGAGATCGACCCCAGTGGCAGCCGGAGCCCGGCCGGAGAATCCCCCTCGGTCAAGACGATTCGCCCACGCCGCAGCCGCCAGTCCGCACTCGCCCACCCGCCCTCGTCACCGCGCCGGTGCAGCGGCAGCACATAGGCGGCGGGCTCGTTCACCGCCGCGTCGAGCCGCGCCAGCAGCGCCTTGCGCGCCTGCACCGAATCCTCACCCGGCGCGAGATCGTCCTCGTCCTGCACCGGTTCACCCTCCGGCGCACGGGCTTTCGCCGCGACACGCAGCAGGGGATCCTCGTAGGCGGCCCGCACCTGCGTGGTCGGCAACCCCAATCCCGCCGCCACGTGCGCGATCACCGCCCGCGCGGCCTCCGCGTCGGCCCGCCGAGCGCGGCGCACCACGTCGTTCGGGGACGGCTCATCGGGCGGTCCGGCGGTCTGTCCGTGCCGGGCGAGCTCGGCTTCGGGCGGGAGCCAGGGGTCGGCGAGGAGATCGGGGCGGGTCCAGAGGGGGTGGTTGTCGGCGCGCCAGAGCAGGGCTATCTCCCAGCGCGGCAGGGGTTCTCCGGGGTACCACTTGCCCTGGCGGTACTGGGTCAGGCCGGTGGGGGCGTAGATGCGGCGCAGGCGGCGAGCCAGGTCGGCGGCGCGTTCGCGTTTGTGCGGGCCGTCGGCGGCAGTGGTCCACTCGGGGCCGGTCCGGTCGTCGATGGAGACGAAGGTGGGTTCGCCGCCGAGGGTGAGGCCGATATCGGCGGCGGCCGTGCGGGCGTCGACGGCCGCGCCGGTGGCGGTGATGCGGGACCACTGGGTGTCGGTGTAGGGCAGTGTGACCCGGGGGTCCTCGTGGATGCGGCGAACGGTGTTGGAGAAGTCCAGGGTGGCCCGGACCGGATCGGTCGCGCCGGTGATGGGCGCGGAGGAGACCGGATGCGGGGTTGCGGCCAGTGGAATGTGGCCCTCGCCCGCGAACAGGCCGGAGGTGGGGTCCAGGCCGATCCAGCCCGCTCCGGGCACGAAGACCTCGGCCCAGGCGTGCAGGTCGGTGAAGTCGACCGGCGGGCCGGAGGGCCCGTCGAGGGAGGGCGCGTCCTGGGCGAGCTGGATGAGGTAGCCGGAGGAGAAGCGGGCGGCCAAGCCGAACCCCCGCAGGATGGACACCAGCAGCCAGGCCGAATCCCGGCAGGAACCGAGTTCGGCGCGCAGGGTGTGGTCGGGCGTCTGCACACCCGGTTCCATCCGGATGGTGTAGGCGACATCGCGGTGCAGCGCCTGATTGAGCGTCACCAGGAAGTCGATGGTGCGCGGCCGGCCCGCGGGTGGATGGCGGCGCACCCAGTCGCGCACCAGTTCCCCTGGGCCGGAGCCGGTCTCGCCCTCGTCCACGGGGCGCAGATAGGGTTCCAGGTCGACGGCCAGGTCCGGCGGATATGTGAACGGGAAGTGCTCGGCGAACTCCTCGACGAAGAAGTCGAACGGATTCACCACCTCCAGGTCGGCGATCAGCCCGACCACGATGTCGAGGGTGCGCGCGGGCTCGCTGAACACCAGGCGCGCAAGGAAATTCCCGAACGCGTCCTGCTGCCAGTTGACCCAGTGCTCGGCGGGTGTCACCCGCATCGAATACGCCTCGATGGTGGTGCGCGTATGCGGTGCCGGGCGCAGCCGCACCACATGGGGATGGATCCGCACCGGCCGCTCGAAGGTGTAGGTGGTGCGATGTTCGAGGGAAACCTTGATTCCCATAACCAAGTTCACCACGCCGACCCCGGCAACACCCCCGGATCAGCCCACAGAACCCACTTCACGCACCGCTTTTCGCCCGCACCGCGCCCCGGGGTACACGACACGCCCGGCGCTCCCCCGACACCCGGGCATTTTCCGGACAGTCCGGACGACACGCCGCGGATTCCCCCGACTGTCGGTGCCGAGTGCTAGGACGTAGGGAACGGTTGAAGGAGGCTCCATGGCCAACTCGGTCTGCTCGTCCTGCACATCGGCCCTCGACCACTGCCACGGCACCCTGGTCGAACACGCCGACCGATCGGTGGAATGCACCGACCCCGACTGCCCCGACTCCGCCCACGCCCGCCACACCTTCATCGTCGACTGCGGCGACATAGCGGGCGGCTGCCAGTGCGCATCAACCGGAACCACCGCCGAGACTCTCCACCTACGCCGAACCAGCTGACCCCTGGGTGGGGAGGCGGGCCAGCTAGCCTGGCTGGGTGAGTTATGACCAGATCCTGCTGCCCTCGGGTGTGGCGCGCACGCCCGCCGAGGTCGACGCCTACCTCACCGCGCAGGAGGGGCAGCCCGAAGCCGGGGTCGTGGCCGAGATCGCCGCGGAGTTGGAGCGGCGCGATGGGGAGCTGCCGGAAGCCGACAGCTTCCTGAGTTCCACTCCGCTCGGCGGCAAGGACAACGGTGCCACGCTGGTCGTTTCCACGCCGTACGACGCCATCGGCCATGTGCGGGCGCTGCTGTTCGAGCTGGCCACGCCGCGCGGCTACGCCGTCTACGATCCGCAGCTGACCTGGCTGGCCGATCCCGCCGGACATATCCCGGCCACGGTCACGCACGGCGGTGCGGGCGAATTCCCTTATGTCACCAAGGAATTGCTCGATCTCTGGCTGCCGGCGCTGGCGGATCCCGGACCCTATCTGATCGTGGAGCGGGGCGATCAGCGGTACGTGCAGACCTACCGCCACCCCGACGGGCGGTACACGCTCGAATACCGCGACGGCTCCTCCGACCGACACTTCGCCACCTCGGTGGACGATGCGGGTGCCGTGGCCGACCTGATCTGGGCGTGGACCACCGAGGATCGCGCCGACTTCGACGCGCTCGACTGGGAGCGGCTGGAACTCTGATCGAGGCCGACCGGTCGGTCTCGTAACGCGATCGAACGCGTCTCGATTCGGCCTCGCGGCCCCTGATGCCCCGCTCGCGCCGCCCGCGAGCGTTAGCCTTTCGCTGCCACAGCACGTTCCCGCTTTTCCCATGTCCCATCCGACGAGGGAGAATCATGGAGCTACGCCAGCAAACGCGCCCTCCGGTGCTGATCAGCAAGCGTCTGGTCGTCCTCGCGACCGTGGCCGCCGCGAGCGTCGGCGTCGCGTCGCTGCTCGTCACCGGCACCGGTCCCGGCATCACCCGCAATCACCAGCAGATCCCCTGCCCCGAACCGGCCGCCATGGAGATCTGGACCGGCGGCGTCCGCTACCTGGTCGGCGACGCCCGGAGCTGAGCGGCCGGACGGCTCAGAGCGCGCGCCGCCCCGACAGCGCTCGCCCCAAGGTGAGTTCGTCGGCGAATTCCAGGTCGCCGCCCATCGGCAGGCCGGAGGCCAGGCGGGTCACCGACAGGCCCGGGAAGTCGCGGAGCATGCGCACCAGGTAGGTGGCCGTGGCCTCGCCCTCGGTATTCGGGTCGGTCGCGATGATCACCTCGGTGACGTCCACGCCGTCGGCCTGGGTTCCGATGCGGGTCAACAGTTCCCGGATGCGCAGCTGGTCCGGGCCGACGCCGCTGAGCGGGTCGAGCGCGCCACCCAGCACGTGATAGCGCCCCCGGAACTCCCGGGTGCGCTCGATCGCCTGCACGTCCTTGGGCTCCTCCACCACGCAGATCATGCTGAGATCGCGGCGCGGATCGGCGCAGATGCGGCACAGTTCGCCGTCGGAGACGGTGCCGCAGACCTCGCAGAAGCGCACGCCGTCGCGCACCTTCTGCAGGGCGGCCTGCAGTCGATCGATCTCCGGCGGCTCCACCGCCAACAGGTGAAAGGCGATGCGCTGCGCGGACTTCGGTCCGACACCGGGCAGTTTGCCCAGTTCGTCGATGAGATCCTGAACGGGACCCTCGTACACCGGCGTCCTCGATCAGAAGCCGGGCAGCGCGCCGCCGCCCATGCCACCCATACCGCCGGCGAGCGGACCCAGCCGCTCGGCGGCCAGGTTCTGCGCATTGGCCATGGCGTCGTTGACCGCGCCGATCACCAGATCCTGGAGCGTTTCCACATCCTCCGGATCGACGATCTTGGGGTCGATGGCCAGCGACAGCACCTCGCCGGTGGCGCGAATCTTGGCGCGCACCAGTCCGCCCCCCGCCTCGCCCTCCACCTCGGAGGCGGCGATCTCCTGCTGCGCCGCCATGACCGCTTCCTGCATCTGCTGGGCCTGGGCGAGCAACGCCTGCATGTCGAACTGTCCACCGGGTTCCACGGACGTGTTCCTCTCTGAGTGGGGATCGCCGTCCAGCGTAGTCGTGCCCGCGACGGCGGCGACCCGCGCAGCCCCCGCACACCGAAGGTCGTTGACTCTCCCCCGGTAGGAGGGTGTTCCCTTATGGCATGACAGCGATCGTTCCGATCGGGGAGTTCTCCCGGCTCACCCATCTCAGCGTGAAGGCGCTGCGGTACTACCACGACATCGGGCTGCTGGAGCCCGCGGTGGTGGACGCGCACAGCGGGTACCGGCGGTATTCGACGGATCAGGTGGAGCGGGCGCATCTGATCCGCCGCCTGCGGGATCTGAATATGCCGCTGCCGGAAATTCAGGAGGTGCTGGCCGCCCCGGACCAGGACACCCGGGACGCGGCGCTGCGCGGGCACCTGGAACGCATGGAGGCCGAGTTGCTGCGGACGCGCGATGTGGTGGCGTCGCTGCGCGCACTGCTGACGCCGTCCACCGCGGTCGCCGTGGAATACCGTTCGATCCCGAGCTTCCCCGCCCTGGCCATGGCGGAGACGGTGGCGCGCGACGGCATCGACGCCTGGTGCGAGACGGCGTTCACCGCCCTGTCCGCATCGCTCGCCGCGGCCGA
>NZ_JASCXP010000131.1:0-16813 GCF_030010695.1 Nocardia sp. CC201C | reverse complement strand
CCGCTGCGTCGGCGCTGGCCGGATTCGCCGGAAGCCCAACGGTATTGATCGCCGCCCGGGCACTGCAGGGCGTCGGCGCGGCGGTCGTGATTCCGGCGCAGCTGGCGTTGCTGACCGCGACCTTCACCGATCCGGCCGCGCGGCGGCGGGCCTTCGGCGTTTGGACCGCCATGGGTGCGGCGGGCGCGGCCATCGGCACGGCCGTCGGCGGTCCGCTCACCGATGTGTTCGGCTGGCCGTCGATCTTCCTCATCAATCTGCCCGTGGGCGTGGCGGCACTGGCGGGACTCGTGCTGCTGCCAGGGGATTCGGCGCGGTCGGGCGGACGCCTCGACATACCCGGCGCGGTCACCGGAACTGTGGCACTGCTGATCCTCGGCTACGGCATCGGCGCGTGGGGCGATCCGGACGCCCGATCGCTCGCGGCCCCGCTGACCATCGCCGGGCTGCTCGGCGTGGCGGCCTTCCTGCTGATCGAGGCCCGCATCCCGCATCCGCTGCTGCCGCTGCGACTGTTCCACATCCGCCGGGTGAGCGGTTCGGCCGCGGTCAACACCCTCGTCGGCGCGGCGCACGTGCCCGCTTTCGCGCTGCTGGCGCTGTATCTGCAGAACACCCAGGGCTACAGCCCGACCCTGTCCGGGCTCGCGGTGCTGCCGGTGGCCGTGGTCAATATCGTGGTGTCCCGCACCGTGATTCCCTACGCCCTCGAACGGCTCGGCGCGACCGGGGTGCTCGCGGGCGGCCTGGCCCTGCAGGCGCTCGCACTCGGCTGGCTGGCCCGCCTGCCCGAACACGGCGACTACCCGATGGACGTGCTGCCCGCCGCCGTCGTCTTCGGCATCGGCCTACCCGCGGCCTTCGTCGGTGTCACCGCCCCCGCCGTCGAAGCGGTGGCCGAAACCGACCGCGGCATCGCGGCCGGCACCGTGAACACCGCCCAGCGCGTCGGCTCCGGACTCGGCGTCACCGCCGTACTCCTGCTCGCCCAATCCGTCACCGACGCCACTCACGACCATGTCCAGGGCCTCCGCGCGGGCTTCGCCGCCTCGGCGGCCCTGGCGCTGCTCGGCTGCCTGCTCACCCTGGCGATCCTGCGCATGCCGCGCCCGAACGGAGACGAGGCGGCGATGGCTGTCGCCGACAGGTCGGCTCCGTAATCGCGACGAAGCCACGGCTCGGCCGCGGCGGCCTACCGGAGCTCTCCGCTGACGACCCAGAGATGGCCGAACGGATCGCGCACTCGGCCCTGGCGTTTGCCGTAGGGCCGGTCCTCGATCGGGATTTCGAGCCGGGCCCCGTGCCGCAGCATGTTCGCCGCGGTGGCATCGGGGTCCGGCACGGTGAGTGTGAGCAGGACGGGGGAGCCGCCCACCGATTCGGGATCGCGCCATCCCCACTCCGCCACGCTCTGGGCCAGCGCGAAGACGACATCGCCCAACCTGAGTTCGGCGTGGTTGACGACACCGTCGTCATCGGCCACGCGCAGGCCCGGTTCGGCACCGAGGGCTTGGATGTAGAAGTCGATCGCGGAGTCGGCGTCGGAGACCAACAGTTTGGGGTGCAGTTCGGAGTTCATGCAGCCATGATCACGAGGAGGCGCGCCGCCAGCCTTGTAGATTTCGGCCCTCTTCCAGCAGCCACCCGGACGGCGTGGTGTTCATGAGGTCGCGAAAGTCGTGCACGAGGTGACTTTGATCGTGGTATCCGGATTCGGCCGCGACCTGCGCCCAGGAATCCGCGCCCGTGGCGGCGCGGTGTACGGCGGAGGACAACCGTGCGATCCGAGAGGCGAATTTGGGCGTGATGCCCAGCGACTGCCGCATGACCTCACGCAGCCGCCGGGGGCTCAGGTGTGCGGTGCGTGCCAGGTCCGCCACCGAGGCGCTGCCTCCGCTGGCTCCGATCCGCGCCAGGGTGTGGAGCGCGTCCTCGGCCCCCCGGACGGAATCGGCCCGGGACAACTGCTCGAGCAGCCGGAGGCGGGTGACGGCGGCGCGGTGCTCGGGCGGCTGTGCGGCCAGTTCCATGCCGAGCGAGCGCGCCCACGGGAGCACGGCGCCGGCATCCACCCCACCGGCGTTCACCTCGCTGAGCGGCACTCCGGTGAGCCGCTGGAACGCGGTGGGTGACAGTTCGGCATACACGGTCGGCTGCGCCGACCGCAGCGTCAGGGCCGGAGTCGCGACACCGGGGCGCAGGAATCCGGCCACGACGGCCTGAGCGGTCTCGACGCGCCCGTCGTAGCGCACCTCGAGCGGAGCGCCCAGGCTGATCACCAGCCGCGCGGACAGGGCAGGGACGGCCCGATGCGGTCGCGGTGGTCCGCGGTGGTCGCTGACGGCCACCACGCCGATACCCGCGGCCCGGCACGCCTGACTCAGATCCACCCCCGCATTGTCACACGAGCGGCATCGCGGCTTTCGACGCGTTACGCGGGCGGCGTCCGGCGAGTGTGATCGTGATGCTCCGGGTGCGGGGCGGGCATGCTCGAAAAGTGCGGCACGGGTGGCATTTTCGGTGGCATCGGCATATTCGGCACGGGTGGCATCGCCGGGATCGGCGGCATCGGCGGGGGTGGTGGAACGGGCGGGAAGGCCGCGTCGGGGCCGCCGAACCGCTGGAACGCCGCCTGTCGCGAGGTGCCGAACAGCTCACCGATCTCCGCCCAGGTGTGCCCCTCCACACGCGCCTGCTGCACGAGCATGCGCAGCACGCTGTCCACCACGCTGTCGAGACTGCGGGCGGCTTGTAGAGCGGCGATCACGGACGCGGCGGGCTTGCCGTCGGCGGGGTGCAGCACCTCGGCGACGAGTTCGGCATTGGCGGACAGCAGTTTCGCGAACACGGCCCGCTCATCGGCGGGGTCTCGCTGCGGGGATTCATCCATGTGTAAATGCTGCCTTGACAACACCTCGCGTGTCAAGGCAGCATTTACATGCTGGCCGGACTACCGCACCGAGGCCGCTGCCTGAATACTGGCGAGGTGACGGACGTATCCGAAGACATCGGTGATGACAGCCTGCGGGCGGTCGAGAAGGTCGTGGGGGCCGGCGACGCGGTGCGAGTGGGGTCGTTCCGGATGGAGTTCGCCGACCAGCGCTGGGAATGGTCGGACGAGATGGCGCGCCTGCACGGGTACGAGCCCGGTGACGTCGAGCCGAGCACGGAACTGCTGCTCTCGCACAAGCATCCCGACGACCGCGACCGCGTCGAAGCCGAACTGGTCACCTCGGTGCGCGACCACGCGCCGTTCTCCAGCCGCCACCGCATCATCGACACCGACGGGGACGAGCATCAGGTGGTCGTGGTGTCCGAACCGATCACCGACGACGACGGCATCGTCATCGGCACCGGCGGCTACTGCGTCGACCTCACCGACAGCCTCCCCGAATCCGTCGACCTACTCGGCGAGGTCCTGCCCGAGATCGTGGAACAGCGCGCCGCGATCGAACAGGCCAAGGGCATCCTCATGGCGATCTACGCCCTGTCACCCGATCAGGCGTTTCAGGTCCTGCGCTGGCGCTCCCAGGTCACCAACACCAAACTCCGCGACCTGGCCGCGGCGCTGGTGGCCGCGACGACCGCCACCCCGCCCATGGACGTCCGCGCCCGCACCCGCTTCGACCACGTCCTGCTGACCGTGCACGAACGAATCACCGATGACCGGTGACGCAGCGGAGTTCCCGCGTCCGGGGGCAATCAGTTCGCGGGGCAGTGCGTGTCCCGGTCGGGTCGCGTTCCGGCGGTGAGGAAAGCGGTGGCGATGTCGTTGGCGCAGGTGTTGGCCCCGAATGGATAGACGCCGTGCCCGCCCTGGTCGACGGTCACCATCCGGGCACGCGTGCCCAGGCTCTCGCGCATTTCCCGGGCACCGATCAGCGGTGTACCGGGGTCGCGCTCGTTCTGCAGGATGAGCACGTTGGAGGGACCCCGATCCGTGATCGGCACCCACGGCGCAGTCCGCGTATCGGGCCAGTACGCGCACGGCACGATATTGCCGGTGGAGCCCCCCATCATCGGATACCGCTCGCGATCCGCGGCGGCGCTGCGCTGGTAGTCGCCGATCTCGTGTGGCCAGCGTGAGTCCGCGCACAGCACCGCGTGGCGGCTGGAGATGAGGTTGTCGACGTCGCCCGGCGGCGGCGCTTCGGGCGCGGGCTGTCCGTTGTCGAGTGCCCGCCAGGACGCGGCCAGGGCGGGCAGGGCGGCGTCGCTGAACAGATAGTCCATGGTCATCCCGCGAAACCGGGTGCCGTCGATGCCGCCGATCGGGTCGGCGTCCAGGCGGGCGGCGAGATCGTCGAATGCGGCCTCGAGCTCGTCCAGGGTGCCGCCCAGTCCGTATTCGGGGTGTGCGGCGACGTACGCGGCGAAATCGGGGAAGCGCTCCTGCACCCCGCGCGCCAACCGCCGGAAGGCGGTGTGGTCGTAGCCGCCCGGACCCAGCGCGCTGTCGAGCACGATCCGGTCGCCGCGCCCGGGAAAGATCGTCGCGTACACCGCACCCAGCGCGGTGCCGTAGGAGTGGCCGAGGTAGGAGATCGTGTCCTCGCCCAGCGCCGCGCGGACGCGGTCCATATCGCGGGCGGTGTTCGCGGTGGTGGTGTGCGGCAGCAGCCACGCGCTGTCGGAGGTGGCGCACTGATCGGCGACAGCCCGCGCGAACTCGGCCTCCGTCGTGACGTCGGCGTCGGTGTGGGCGTAGGCGGGCAGATTCCGGCGCTGCCGCTGGGCTTCGCTCAGTCCGCACGTGACCGGCGTGGACTCGCCCACACCTCGGGGGTCCATACCGATCACGTCGTAGGCATCCAAGACCGACTGCGGCAGTTTCGCAGCGGCCAGCAGTGCCGGATAGCCCAGACCCGCGCCGCCGGGGCCACCGGGGTTGGTGAACAGCACCCCTCGGCGTTTGTCGGGGTGCGCGCTGGGCAAGCGTGAGATCGCGATGTCGATCCGGCGGCCGTCGGGGTCGCGGTAATCCAACGGGACGGTGAGCCGTGCGCACTGCATCCGATCCGCGGCGGCGGATTCGGGACACGCACCCCAGACCGGGGCGGCGACCACCTCGGCTGCGGTCGTCGGCTCGTCCCTCGACACCCACACCACGGCACCCGCCACGAGCACCGCGGCGGCAGCGGCGGCGAGTCCGACAGTCAGGGCCTTGCTCGGCATGGCGGGTCCTCCTCGGCGTCGTCGATCGGTGCTGGGCTACCTCGCGGTCGAGCATTACTCATCGCCGATACCGAGCACATCCGCCTTACGGTTGGACCCGAACGCGACCTGGGTCCCGGGTGGGTACGCCTGTGGTCGCACCTACCGAGCTCGCGGCGATGTGCACGATCGCTACAAGCCGAGTTTGGTGACGGCGTTGTCCTCCAAGGGATTCGCGGTGCGGATGTAGCCGTGCACGGTGCGCGGATTGGACCAGCGGCCCTGGCGCATGATCTCGCGGTCGCTGGCTCCGCCCAGGGCGGCCTGGGTGGCGAAACCGGCGCGCAGGGAATGGCCGGAGAACAGGTCGGGGTCCAGACCCGCGCGGGCGGCATAGCGTTTCACCAGTTCGGCGACGGCTCGGCCGGACATGGACTGATCGCCGATCCCGCCGTGGCGGTTGACGGTGGGGAAGAGCGGCACGTCGGCGGACTCGGCGAGGGTGGTGCCGGTGAAGCCGTGGCAACGGTGGATGTCGCTGTCGGGCAGCCGGTCGGCGAGGGCGCCGCGGACCGCGACAGTTCCTCCGGCCGTGTGGATTTCGAGGAGACGCACCCAGTCGGCGAAGGCGCACACCGGGCAGGTGTGCGGGCGCTGCCCGCGCGGCAGCGCCACCCGCTGCTCGGCGACACCGGTCGGGTCGGTCTTGGTGGTGGGCAGGTGCACGAGCAGGACCGGTTCCCCGGTGGTGTGATCCTGCTGCACCCGCACGTCCGCGATCCGGAGCCCGGCGAGTTCGCTGCGTCGCAGCGCGCCCGCGAAACCGATCAGCAAGGCCAGGCGATCGCGCCGCCGCGCCGGTTCGGCCGGCCACCCGGACGCGGGCAGCTGGGCCAGCAGCTGGTCGAGGGTGTGCAGCAGTACCGGACGTTTGCGGGTCGGGGGTGTCCGGCGGGTGCGGCGAATACCGCGCAGTGTCAACCGAACCACGTCCGACCGGGTGGGCGAGGGCAGCCCATTGGCCGCGTGCACCGCCGCGATGGCCGCCGCCTTGCGCTCCAGCGTGGCCGGGCTGAACGCCCATTCGCCGGTATCGCGCCGAGCGTCCGCCGCGGCGGCCAGATAGACCGCCACATCCAGCGCGTCCGCGGGCAGCGCCTGCCGCCCCTCGGCCGCACACCAGGCCGCCCACCCGATCCAATCGGACCGGTACGCCCGCACCGTATTTCCCGACTGCGACGCCTCCAGATACCGGCGCAACGCCCCCGCCTGCGCACCGTCGAACCGCTCCCGCACCAGCCGCAGCGCCGCCGCGTCCACCAGTACGCTCCCGACACCGCGCCGCAACTCGCCACGCACCGCATCGGGCACGGCGACAACAGCATTCGGGGTGCCGCCCACCTCGGGGGAAACGGTCACCGTGTCATCGCCATTGACCCCGGAGTCGCTCACAACAGACCAGCCTAGGCGCAATCCGCCCCTTATCCGGCCTTCCGCGCCGACTCGCGCGCCCGGTCAGGACCGGCCCAGCACACCGAACGGAGCCTCCACCGGCCCGCCGCCCAACGGCATGGTCCATCCCGGCGTGGTGTACGGCGGAACCTCGCATCCACACGGTGTCGGCACCTCCCAGGTCGTGGCGGGCGGCCCCGAATCGCACAACATCACGCACCCACCCGGCAACCCCGATCCAGGCTGCGGATAGTCCGAACTCTGAGACCCCCCGAACGCCACCGCGGGAACTGCGGCGGCCGACACGACCCCGACCCCGATTCCGAGCAATACCGCCATCGGCCACTCCCTTCGATCGCCCTCCGATCCCATCGACCCGGACACTCCGGGCATCGACCGCCATAACCCCGGCCCCCACCCGTAAACCCGCCCGGCGAGTCCCCACACCGACACGCCAATTCACCTGAGCCCCCAGCGAATTCCCGTTAACGTTCCCTCCGTGCCCTCCTATCTGCACGAAGGCCTGGTGGAACTGTTTCGTAACCGCCCAGAGCTGGCGGCTGGCTACCTCTCCGAGGTTTTCGGCATCCGTCTACCACCATTTCGCGACATTCGCTCCGAACCGTGCGACTTCACCGACATCGGCCCGAAGGAGTTCCGCGGCGATACCGCTCTTTCCCTGGTCGACGGTGCGGGCGAGGCGGTGGCGGGCATCGTGGTGGAGGTCCAGCTCTGCCGCGACGAGAGTCGCCGTTGGGCGTGGCCCGTCTACGCGGCCACGCTGCGCTCCCGCCTGCGCTGTCCCGTCTTCCTCCTGGTTGTTTCGCCGATTCCGGAGATAGCCGAATGGAGCCGGACCGGAATAGCCATGGGGCACCCCGGCTGGGTGCTGCGGCCCATGGTGCTCGGACCGGACGGAATTCCGGCGGTCACCGACCGCGATTCGGCGGTCGAGGTGCCGGAGCGCGCCGTGCTCTCGGCCATTGCGCACGCCGAGGGGCCGCAGGCCGACAAGGTCCTGTTCGCGCTGCTCGAAGGGTTGCGACAGGCCGATGACGAGCGCGCCAAAATGTACTATGACGTCGTACACGCCGCACTGTCGGTCGCAGCGCGGAACCACTTGGAGGTACTGATGAGCACGGCGTATGAGTATCAGAGTGATTTCGCTCGGAAGTATATCGCCGAGGGCAGGAGCGAGGGGCGAGCCGAAGGGGAAGCGACGGCCGTATTGACCGTGCTGGAGACCCGAGGGATCCCGATCGGCGCCGAGGTGCGTGAGCGGGTGTTGGGGTGTGCGGATACCGAGCGGCTCGAGGCGTGGTTGCGGCGGGCTGTGACGGTGGCGACGGCCGAGGAGCTGTTCGGCTGATCTTCTCTATCCTGGTCGGATGGGCGCGGTCACGAGTTCGTTGGTGCTGGTGGGGGCGGATCTGGATGCCGTGACGACGGTGGGGCGGGAGGACGAGCCCGGGGCGGCGGGGCTGAGCGGGACCGATGTGGACGGCATCTGGGAGGCCGTGCGGGAGTGGTACCGGATGGGGACCACTCCCGCGATCCAGGTGTGCGTGCGGCGGCACGGGCAGGTCGTGCTGAATCGGGCGATCGGACACGGGTGGGGGAATGCGCCGGGCGATGGCGATACAGGCGATGGTGATACAGCGGAAAAGGTGGTGGTGACCACCGAGATGCCGTTCTGCGGCTTCTCGACCGCCAAGGGCGTGTCGGCGGCGCTCATGTTCATGCTCATCGAGCAGGGTGCGTTCGCCCTCGAAGATCCGGTGAGCCGCTACATTCCGGAGTTCGCGGCACACGGCAAGGACCGCATCACCATCGGCGATGTGCTCTCGCATGCCGCGGGGGTGCCGTTCATCACGCCGCCGTACCGGGGTTCGGAACTGGTTCTCGACGAAGAACTGGCGGTGCGGGCGCTGCGCGACCTCGAACCGAGTTGGCGACCCGGCCGCCTGCGCGTGTATCACGCTCTGACCAGCGGATTGATTCAACGACTGCTCGTGCAGCGGGCCACGGGCGCCCGGATGCGCGACCATTTGCGGGAGCAGGTGCTCGAACCGCTCGGCTTCCGGTGGACCAACTTCGGGGTACGGCCCGCGGACGTCGACCGGGTAGTGCCGAGCGTGCGGGTCGGGCCGGGACCGTCGCGGGTGTGGCGCTATCTGGCCGGTCGTGCGCTCGGCGGCGGCCTGTCCGGGCGCACCGATGCGGCCGCCGAGCGGGCATTCCTCACCGCGGAACTGCCCTCGGGCAATCTGGTGACCACGGCATACGAACTGTCCCGGTTCTACGAAATCCTCGCGCGCGGTGGTGAATTGGACGGTGTGCGCATCATGCACCCGGAAACGGTCCAAGCCGCCGTCCGCCCGGCCAGGTGGATTCCGAGTATCGCCGGTCGAGTCTCGGTGGCCGGGTACGAACTCGGCGGCCGCCGCTCGAAGTTCGGCCGGAACACCGAATCCCATTTCGGCCGCAGCGGACTGACCACCCAGTACGGTTGGGCGGATCCGGCGCGCGGGCTCGCGGGCGCGATCCTCACCAGCGGCAAAGCCGTCGCCGACACCGAACGCCCGTGGCGACTCGTCGCCCGTATCTCCGACACGGTCCGCCGTCCTTGATCAGCGCACGGCGAGCAGCATCACGATCGGCGCGTTGATCAGTCCGTGCATCAGCAGCTGCACCCACGGATTGCGGTGCCGCGACCACAGATAGCCCAGGAACAGCCCGTCCACACCGAGTTTCGCCACGGCCGCCGCCAGGTCCACCCCCACCCCGGCGATACTCAGCAGCGCGGAATGCCAGGACGCCCACAACACGCTGGCCACCAGAATGGCGGGCCACCGTCCGTAGCGGGATTCGAGCCGGGTCTGTAGCCAGAACCGGTAGAACACCTCCTCGATCACCGCATTGAGCAGGAAGACCAGCGCGATCGTCACCACATCCGGTACCACGCCATCCGACTCCGGCCCGGTCAGGGAGCGGACCAGTTCGAACGCGGCCACCGCGGCCAAGGGACGCAACCACCGGCCGCGCGTGCTCGGTGCGGTCCATTCCCGCCAGGTCACCAGCCGCGACGCCCACGGAATCGCGACCAGCAGCACGAGTTTGAGCCCAACGAACCACAGGTCGGTCCGCGGCGCGAGATGCAGCCCCACCGTGAACGCCACCCCCAGCCCCGCCAACACGACCGCCTGTCGGGTGACCCGGCGCGGATCCGCCGCCGCGAAGGGATCCCGCGCCGGTTCGCGTGGCGGAATCGCCCAGGCCAGCGCCAGCCCGGCGAGTGCGGGCAGCCACAGCAGCCACAGGGCGACGGTTTCGGCGTCGTCCCCGGAGTAGCGCACCGCGGTGTGGCCGGTGCCGATCAGGACGACGAGCGCCGCGACGTACGCGGCGATCCCACCGACCAGCAGAGCGGTACTCGTTCGGGACGGGGTGTGCACCCCGCCCACGGTAGCCGCCGATGATCATCGACAGCCATTCCGCCAACCCGACCGGCCGGGCGGGGTGAACCTCGTAGACTTGCCGATGTCAGCGGCACGGACCCGATCGAAGGGTGCCAACATGACGACGATCGTGATGACAGGCGGCAGTTCCGGTTTCGGCGCGATCACGGCGGAACGGCTCGCGCGCTCATCGGGGATACGGCTGATCACGGGGGAACGCTCCCCGTCCGCCGATGCCATCGCACTCGATCTCGCCAGTCTGGAATCCGTGCGGGCTTTCGCGACGGCGGTGCGGGAATCGCTGGGCGAGAACATGATCGATGTGCTGATTCTCAACGCGGGCACGATCCTGCCCGATGCCGCGGGACGCACGGCCGACGGCTACGAAACCTGTTTCGCCGTCAATCATCTCGCCCACTATCTGCTGCTGCGGCTCCTGCTGCCGTCGCTGGCGGAGAAGGGGCGAATCGTGTTGACCACGAGTGGAACCCACGATCCCGCGACCGGAGCAAGCCTGGCTCTGCCCCGGCATGCCGATGCCGAACTGCTCGCCCACCCGGACCGGGATCCGGGCCGCCACCCGAACGCCCGCACCGCGGGCCAGCACGCCTACACGGCATCGAAACTGTGCGCCGTGCTCACCGTTCGCGCCCTCGATGCCCACGCGGACATCCGGTCTCGCCACATCACCGCCCTCGCCTACGACCCGGGGCAGGTCTTCGGCACCGGGCTGGCCCGAGATCTGGCGCTGCCGCTGCGGATCGCGTGGTCGGTCCTCGGCACGCCGGTCGGCGCTCCGCTGCGCCGGTTCAACCGCAATCTCAATACCCGCGTGGCCGCCGCGAACGCCCTGGCGGATCTCGCGCTCGGCACGGTCACACCGCCGCCGGGACGCACCTACGCCGCGCTGCGACACGGCGAGCTCACCTGGCCGGACCCCTCCGAACTGGCTCGTCGCGACGATCTGGCGGCGGCACTGTGGGATGACAGCGCCCGTCTGGTCGGGCTAGCCGACTGAACGGGAGCATCCGTCGGGCACCAGCCGTCCGGCGATCAGGTCGTCGGCCCACCGGGCGAGCGTGGGGACAGCGAACGCACCGACCATGAAGTGCTCACCGGGCAGGACCTCCAGCCGTACCCGTGCACCGGCCCGACACCAGTTGTCGTACACCTCCC
The DNA here is from genome assembly GCF_030010695.1 of Nocardia sp. CC201C. Lineage (NCBI taxonomy): Bacteria > Bacillati > Actinomycetota > Actinomycetes > Mycobacteriales > Nocardiaceae > Nocardia > Nocardia sp. CC201C. The sequence goes on along the minus strand of NZ_JASCXP010000131.1, from coordinate 5,573 downwards.
GCGCACCCGCGAGCGGAATCCAGAATTCGTCCACTCCGTGGTAGAGCAAGACCGGAACCTCCGGTGCGAGCGTGCCCAAGGTGTTGTCCGCCACGACCTTTCGCACCATGGGCAGTGCGAAGGGGTCGGGATGGTCGGTCAGCACGTCCAAGGTGATGGGGGCGATGAACCCGAGCGCCGCCTCGACGGCGACGCACGCGTCCCGCAGGGCGTGCGCCAGCCGCCAGCCGTTGTCGTTGAGCAGTGTCAGCAACTGGGGGTATTCGCGGGCGAGACCCAGTGTCGCCGCGAGGAAGACGCCCGTGGCGGCATTGCCGCTCATGGTGCGCACGAGCTGGCCGTAGTCGGCGGGGAGTCCGCCGATGAGGGCACCGGCTAGGGCGAGTTCGGGTGCGTAGGCGGGTGCCAGTTCCGCCGCCCACCCGGTGGCGATGGCGCCGCCGGAGTAGCCGGACAGCACGATCGGGCTCTGCGGGGTGAGGTCGGGCAGCCCGAGCCGGACGGCGGTGCGCACCGCGTCGAGCACGGCATGTCCGCCCATATGCCCGGCGGCGTACGCCTGCCGCGGACCCTGGTGGTCCGGCACGAGCACGGCGTAGTTCGCGGCGAGCAGCAGCTGGATCGACCAGAGATCGGCCTGGATGCCCTGTTTGAGCTGATACGAAGGGGCGCAGGTATTTCCGAGGGAGCTGGTTGGGATGTTGTAGGAGATGAGCGGGCGCGGGCCGGGGCGTTCCCATGCCGTGGTCGGCGTGTACAGGGTCGCGACCACGGGTGCGGGTCGGCCACGCGCGTCCGTGGATCGGAGCAGCAGTTCGACCGCTCGCACCGGGGTCGGAAACCAGTGCTGGACCGACCGCGCCGCCAGCAGTCCGCCCGGTGCGAGCTCTTCCCACCCGGGCGGCGGCGTGTAGAACGGGTCATCGAGCGGAGTCGGCAGCACCGACGCGAGCCGGCGCGGCGGATCGACGATATCGCGGCCGGGATCGGCGTATGCGGGCAACGCCGGAGCCAGTACGGCGGCCACGGCGGCGAGGGTGGTCCACACGCGGGCGCATACCCGCTGACGACCTTGCATGCCGAAATCCTGGCATAAGTACTGATCGGTCTTCTTGTTACACACCGGCGTGCCGCGCACAAGTTACAAGCATTCGTTTCAGTCGGGCAGCAGGGGAACGGACAAGCCCTCGCCACGCCGCAGCAGCGCCGCTCGCGTCACCGCGCCCGCACCGAAACGGTCGTGCAGTGCGTCCAACGTCGAGTCGAGCGTGGACTCCGCACGCGGCTCGAACGGCAGCGACAGCTGCATACTCTCGGCATGGTCGAGATTCGTCAGTGACAGTCCGATGAGGGTCACGCCACGCTCGTGAATCATCGGCAACGCGGCCGCGAGGAGGGCACGGGCGGCCCGCAGCACGACCGCGCCGCTGTCGGTCGCCTCCGCCAGGGTGTGCGAGCGCGTGGCCCGGCTGAAATCGTCGAACCGCAAGCGCAGCACCACGGTTCGGCATACGCGGTGCGCGGCGCGCAGGCGGCGGCCGAGTCGGTCGGCCAGACCGTGCAGATACGCCTCCAACTCCTCGTCACCGCGCGAGCGTCGGCCGAGGGCGCGCTGCGCACCGATGGATCGCCGCCGTCGACCGGTGTCGACACGGCGCGGATCGCGCGCCCAGGACAGCGCGTACAGATGCCGTCCGGCAGCGGGGCCGAGCGCCGCCGCGAGCGCGCTCTCACCCATCTCCGCCAACTGTCCGACCCGGGTGATGCCGCGCTCATGCAGCTCCCGGGCTGTCACCTCGCCCACGCCCCACAGCCGCTCCACCGGCAGCGGGTGTAGGAACTCCAGTTCCTGGTCCGGCGGAACCTCCAGCAGCCCATCGGGTTTGGAAACGGCGCTGGCCACCTTGGCCAGGAATTTCGTCCGCGCCACCCCCACCGAGATCGGCAAACCCACCTCGTCGCGCACCCGGGCGCGCAGTCGCCGCGCGATTTCCACCGGCTCCCCGGCGATCCGCCGGAGTCCGCCCACATCCAGGAACGCCTCGTCGATCGAGATCCCCTCCACCTCCGGAGTGGTGTCCCGGAAGATCTCGAACACCGCCTTGCTGGCCTGGGCGTACGCGCCCATCCGCGGCGGCACCACCAGTGCGTGCGGACACAGCCGCCGGGCCTGCCTCCCGTTCATGGGCGTGCGCACCCCGAACGCCTTCGCCTCATAGCTCGCCGCCAGCACCACGCCCGGGCCGACGATCACCGGCTTTCCGCGCAGTCGAGGGTTGTCCCGCTGTTCGACCGAGGCATAGAACGAGTCGAGATCCGCGTGCAGAATCGACGCCCGCTCGGGGCGTGGACCAGGTGTTCCGGATCTCGACACGAACATATGTTCGCATACCGATCTGTCTGTTTTCTACCCTTTGGCACGGCGGCTCCATGACACAGGTCACTCCGGGGCGGGTGTCACGGATATGGGCCGGGCGGCGTCTGATGCTCGACCGGCTGTCCACCTGGCACGCCGGTAGGCATACCGAAGGAGAAGAAGCACATGAACCTCGCCCTCTGGATCGTCGCCGGGTTGCTCGCCGTGCTCGCGCTGTTCGGCGGCCTCACCAAGGCGTTCATGAACAAAGCGAAACTGGATGAGCTGGGGGAGAAGTCCGGTGGCGGCTGGACCATTCATGCGAGTACGGGATTCGTCCGGACACTCGGAGCCCTGGAGTTGCTGGCGGCGGCCGGATTCGTGCTGCCCGCCGCGCTCGATATCGCACCGGTGCTGGTGCCGGTGACCGCCGTGTGCTGGATTCTGCTGATGATCGGCGCGATGATCACCCACGGACGCTACGGGCAGTACAAGTTCGTCGCGGTGAACTTCATCTACCTCGCCATGGCGGCCTTCGTCGCGTGGGGCCGCTTCGGTCCCGAATCCTTCACCGGCTGACGCGGGTAGGCCACACCGTTACCGGGGCGGTCCGGTAACTGGACCGTACCCACGTACCCTGAGCAGTATGAAGCTCCAGGTGGAGCAGGACGACGGACCCTTCTACGACGGCGGTGAGGCACCCGCCGAGGAGGCGGCGGGCACCATCGACTCCGAGGCGGTCGTCGTCAACGTCCCGCCCGTGGAGCCACCGGAGCCGAGGAACGAATCCGAGGATTCGGTCGGGGGATTCGCCGCGGAGCCCGATCTCGCCATCGTGTTGGACCGACGGTTCAACAACACCACCCGGCGTGAGGAGTTCCGGCTCACGCGGCGGATCGGCTACTACGACGACGCCCCGGAGGTGGGTGTCGGTCGCATCCTGGTACCCGCCGACCTGGAGAACTGGACCACCGATCTCACCTCGGTCCCGGCCTTCCTGACCTGGTTGGTCCCCAAGACCGGCGCACATCTGCCCGCAGCCATCCTGCACGACGGTCTGGTGCTGTCCAAGAACGAGCCAGCGAGCTACATCGCCGAACGCGAGATCCACCGCGACGAGGCCGACCGCATCTTCCGCGACGCCATGGGCAAGACGGGTACCGGGCTGATCCGCCGCTGGATGGTCTGGTCGGCGGTCACCGCCGCGACCATCTACCACGCCCGCCAGGTCGACTGGTCGCGAAAGCAGAAGTGGCATTACCGCGGTGCCCTGTGGGGCAGCCTGCTCGCGATTGTCCTGCTGGGCATCTGGTCCACCCTCGACCTGCTGAACATCGACGGCATCCCGGGCGTACCGTGGATCGGCGAACGCCCGATCCCGGCCCTGATCGGCGGCTTCGCCGGCGCGATCCTGATCCCGCTGCTCCTCGGCACCGCCTGGGGCAAGTTCCGAACGGCTGGATGGATCATCGGTCCGCTGGTCGCCTTGATCGTCCCCGCGATCGTTCCCATTCTGCTGATCGGTGTGCTCTACATCGGCGTCGAGCGGCTACAGGAATTCAGCCCACCCCTGGCCAGAGCCCTGGCCATCGTCTTCGTCGCGGCGCTCGTGGTCGTCTTCGCGCTGTCGTGGTGGTACGCCTGAGGCCGTTCACCTCAGGACCACGCGAATCACCTTCGTACGCAGCGGGAAATCGAACTCGCCGCCAGCGGTTTCCGGGTGCCCGGCGAGATAGGCCGCAATCCTGTCCAGCACCTCGGCGCGCTCGGCTCGGGGGAGGACCAGGGTATGTGAATGCGTCCCGATCGTGGTGGTGAGACTTTCGGCCGTACGTCGCTGCATATGGGGGAACTCCGCCCGGTTCGGAGGATGGAACAGCGGATGGCCGACCAGACTGTCATCCATGCCCGGGGCGGTCGACACCGACGAGCGCGCGATGCGATTCAATTCGGCGATCCACTCGATCGACGTGTCCGGGGAATTCCAGAAGGCCGCCACCACGCCACCGGGGCGCAGCACACGGGCGAACTCTGGGAATGCCCGAGCTTGGTCGAACCAGTGGAACGCCTGACCGGCCAGCACGGCATCGACCGAGGCATCCTGGAGCGGAATCGATTCCGCCGCACCCGCCATCGTCGGCACCTCGGGGTAACGGCGTGCCAGCACCGCCCGCATCTCCGCATCCGGTTCGACCGCGGTCACATGCGCACCCACAGCGAGGAGCACGCCGGTGAGCTTCCCTGTGCCCGCGCCGATATCGAGGATCCGGGGCCGTCCGCTCACCGGTTCGAGCGCCCACCGCACCGCGTGGATCGGATAGTCGGGCCGGTGCTCGTCGTAGGACTCCGCCGCCGCGCCGAACGAATTCGCTCGCCTCGCCAGTAGTTCCGGCGGCTGGGATCTCCACTCGTTCGCCGGGGTCATCTGATCATGCTACGGCGACTCCGCCGATGTCCGGTTTGCGCCGATGCTGCTCAGGTCTGGCACGGGGGTACCACCGAGCACAGTTTTTCTAGAGTTTCGTTGGCCTTTAGTAGCGTTTGGCCCAACCAAACTAAACGTATTGTTTGCGTGGTGGATCAGGGGATTGAGCAATTTCTAACACCCGATAAGGTTCACTTATCGGAGGTCAGAACGGCGTGAGTTGATTTGCGGAACTGAGGGATTCGTTTCGTGTCGTTCCGTTGGAAATGACGAAACAAACGCTACGATTCTGTTCGTGTCGAGCATCTGCAACTATCCAGGCTGCACCCGCCCCATCCATCGCGGCGGCGGGCCGGGACGGCCTTCCGAGTACTGTGACCATCCCGAGCACACGCGCTGGCGGGCGTGGCGGGAGCGGCAGCGGTTGCAGCAGGCGGAGGGAGAGACCCCGGCCACTAATGTCACTGTGACGCAACAGGGGCCGGTGACGGTGGCGCGGATGCGGGCCGATGAATTGCTCGTGCAGTTCCGTGGGCTCGCGGAGCAGTTGGGGACGACGCTGTCGGCGGCGGTGGCGGAGATGTCCACGCTGGCCGATCCATCCGTCGCGGAGGCTCAGGTGAGGGCGGTGCAGGCGGACGCCGCGCACCGAATCGCGGAGGCCGAGATGGCGGCAGCCGCGGCCGAGCAGGCGCGGCGAGACAGCGAGGAGGCGCGGGCGGCGGCGGAATCGGCGGCCGAGGACGCGGCGAGCGCCCCCCCAGCCGCGGCGGGCCGGGTCGCGGGGGGGGG
>NZ_JASCXP010000130.1:0-16829 GCF_030010695.1 Nocardia sp. CC201C | reverse complement strand
GCTCGGCCCGCTCGGAACTCCGCCCGCACCACCGGTATTCACCCCGGTTCCACAGACCGGTCGCTCGACGGAGGGCCAACGATGACAGCACACCGACGAAACCTGCTGTGGCTGGCCGCTTTTCTCGTGGTGAGCCTGTCGCTGACCTGGACGATATTCGTCACGTTACGGCGGGATGTACAGGGTCCCACGCATTCCTACACCGCGATGTTCACCGATGCCTCGGGCCTGCGCAAGGGCTCGGATGTGCGGATCGCCGGGGTGCGGGTGGGCAGGGTCGACGCCGTGGAACTCGACGGCACCCGCGCCCGGGTGCGCTTCCGGGTGCGGCGCGATCAGCCGGTCTACGGCGATACCCGCGCCTCGATCGTCTACCAGAACATCGCCGGACAACGCTATCTCGGCCTCACTCTGGCCGACTTCGGTCAACCCGCACGGCTGCCCGACGGCGCCACCATCCCGGTCGAACACACCGAGCCCTCCTTCGATCTCACCGGTCTGCTCAATGGTTTCGAACCGCTGTTCACGCTGCTCGACCCGGCCGACCGCGGCAATCTGTCCACCGCACTCATCGAGGCGCTCCAGGGCGATGTGCACGCACTCACCACGCTCATCACCGAGACGTCCCGACTGGCACAGGTGGTGGCCGGACCCGACGAGCTGCTCGGCAAGGTGATCACCAGCCTGAACGGGGTGGTGGCCACCCTCGCCGCGCAGGGCACCCGGTTGCAGACCACCCTCACCCAGGTCCGCACGGTGGTGGACGGGCTCGCCGAGCAGCGCGGTGAGCTGGTTTCCTCGCTCGGCGCGATCTCCGGAACGGTCGGCCGGCTCGCGGCGGTGATCACCGGGGCGGCACCGGATCTGGAGCAGTTGCTGGCCCGGGAGCCGGGGTGGCTGGCGACCATCGTCGGCAATCCGGACGGCGTCGCCACCCTGGGGGCGAACCTGCCCGCGGTGTTCAAGGGGCTGGCCCGGGTGACCGGGGACAGCACCGCCATGAGCGCGCAGGCGTGCGACTTCAACTTCACGATTCTCGACCTGATCGCCCCCGTCGTTCCCGCGATCGTCGACAGCGCGACCCCCGGTGGGCAGCGCAGGTACTCGGCACAGTGCAGGTGATATGCCATGACAGCGACAGCGCGAAACAGCACGCCGCGCAGCCTCATTCCACGCTCCGTCGGTATCGGTCGGCGACTGCGCGACCGGCCCCTGGAATCGCTGCGCCAGACCTGGCTCGGTGCGCTGGCGCTGGCCGCGCTCGTCCTGGCGGTCGCCGCCACCACCCTGGTGACCACGCTGCACATCGGCCAGGCCACCTACACCGCCGAGTTCGGACAGGCGGCGGGCATCCGGCCGGGTGATCAGGTGACGGTCGCGGGGGTGCCGGTGGGAACCGTGGGCGGCACCGAACTCGCCGGCGACCGCGTGCTCGTCCGCATGAAGATCGACGGCGACGTCGCCCTCGGCGCGCAGACCCGCGCTGAGATCGTCCTCACCACCGTACTGGGCGCTCGCTCGATCGCGCTCATGCCCGCCGGTGACGGATCACTGCCGGACGGACGAATCCCACTGACGCACACCACGGTTCCCTACGATCTGCAGAAGCTGCTACAGGATTCGACCGCCACTTTCGAACAGGTCGACGCCGATCGTTTCGCGCGATCCATGGGCCTGCTGGCGGCACAGCTGCGCGATACGCCCGCGATCCTGCCCGAGGCACTGGCCAATGTGGAGAACCTGTCGCGGATGATCGCCGAACGCCGCGATCAGATCGGCGCACTGTTGCGCAATACCGCCCAACTGGCCACCATCCTCGGCGACCAGAGCGGCGATATGGCCGCCCTCATCGGACAGGGCGATGTCATGGTGCGGGAAATCCTCGCCCGCCGGGCCGGTGTGGTGCGACTGCTGGATGCCGCGACCCAACTGGTCACCATCGCGCATACGGTGGCGGTCGGCAATCGGGAGCACATCGACTCGCTGCTGGTCGACATCCGCACCCTCACCGGCATGATCGGCGACCACGACGAGTTGCTGCGCAATATGTTCCAGGCCATGCCGATCGCCGTCCGCAATATCACCAATGCCACCGGCACCGGCCCGTTCCTGGACTTCCTGCTGCCCGGCGGGCTCATGGTGGATTCCTGGATGTGCGCGATCAGCGCCAATGCCGAGCAGCACCACTGGCCCGAACACTTCCGGTACTTCGAGGACTGCCGATGAGATACCCAGCCCTCCGCCACCGAGCCCTCCGTACCGGCGCGATCGCGGCTCTGGTCGCGGCGCTGGTCGCCGCCGGATTCGCGGTACTGCCCGGCACCGGGACCGCGCCGCGCACCATCATCGCCCAGTTCGACAATGCCATCGGCCTCTACCAGGGCAATGCGGTCGCGGTGCTCGGCATGCCGGTCGGCACGGTCGAGAACATCACCGCCAAGGGCGAATACGTCGAGATCGAACTGCGCATCGACAGCGGCGTGCGCCTGCCCGACACCGTGCAGGCCGTCACCGTCGGCACCTCGATTCTCACCGAACGGCATATCGAACTCACCCCGCCCTACACCGACGGCCCGACCCTGCCCGACGGCGCGGTGCTCGGCCTGACCCGCACCAGAACGCCCATCGAGTTCGACCGCATCCTGAACATGGTGGACAAGCTGGGCACCGCGCTGGGCGGCGACGGTCGCGGCGGCGGCCCCGTCGCCGAGATCCTCGACAGCACCGCGGCCATGGCGGCGGGCAGTGGTGAGCAACTGCGCTCGGCGCTCGGCACGCTGTCGGAGGCGCTGCGCACCGGGGCCGACGACGGCGAGGGCACCCGCCAGGCCATCACCACCATCGTCACCGAACTCGCCGCGCTCACCGACGCCGCCGCCCGCAATCAGCAGCTGCTCGACCAGTTCGGTTCCGGCGTCGGGCAACTCAGCGACCTGCTGGTGCGGGAACAGCTGGGGCAAGGTGAGACGGGGCGACTGCTCAACGAGGTGCTCGACCGCATCACCGCCCTGCTCACCGAGCATCGCGACGATCTGCGCGCCACCGTGGCCAGCAGCGATTCCTTCGCCCGCGCGCTGGTGGACTACCGGCGCGAACTCGCCGAGGTCTTCAATCTCGCCCCGCTGGCGGTGGACAACGTGGTGAACGCCATCGACCAGCGCAACGGCTATCTGCGGGTCGGCGCGCACTTCGATTCGGTGTTCTTCGACAGCTCCATGACCAAGGAGGTGTGCAATATTCTCGGACTACGCCAACTAGGGTGCAGCACCGGCAATTTCAGCGATATGGGGCCGGATTTCGGCGTCACGTCGGTACTCGAGGCGATGACGAGGATGCACCCGTGAGCCGCCGTCGACCGCTGCCGGTCACCGTCTGCGCCACCGCGGCCCTGCTCGCGGGCTGCTCGGTCAGCGTGGAGGACCTGCCGCTGCCCGCGCCCGGGGTGAACGGCCCGAGCTATCACCTGAACGCGGTGTTCTCCAATGCCCTCAACCTGCCCGATCGCGCCAAGGTCCGGGTCGGCGGCGCGGACGTCGGCGAGGTGGTGTCCATGACCGCCCGCGACTACACGGCGGTGGTGTCGATGCGCATTCTCGACACCGTCGCGCTACCCACCGGCACCCGGGCCGAATTGCGTTCGGCCACACCACTGGGCGATATCTTCGTCTCCCTGGTGCCGCCCGCCGGAGGTGGCGGCGACACGGCGCTGCGCGACGGTGACACCATCCCGCTGCCGTCCACCGCGGCCGCCGCCACCGTCGAGGATGTCCTCGCCTCCACCACCCTCCTGGTCAACGGCGGCGTGATCCGCAACCTCACCCGGGTGCTCAACGGTATGGGCGACGCCATGAACGACGGGGGTGCGCGCCTGACCGCCGTCATCGCGCAGTCGCGGGATCTGCTGGCCACCATGGCGGCCCGCTCCGAAGAACTACGCGGCGTGCTGGCCCGCACCGCGGCACTGGCCGACGGCCTGGACGCGCGGCGCACCGCCATCGACGAGATTCTCGGCGCGGCCGGACCCGCCCTCGCCGTGATCGCCGACAACACCGCGCGCATGGTCACCCTCGCCGACCAGATCGCCGCGCTGACCCGGCATCTGGAGAAGTTCCCGGCGATTCAGGGCACCGACACCCGCAGCATCGTGCACGACCTGAACATGGTGTCGGCGGCCTTCAACGAATCCGCCGTGGATCCGCGCGTCACCATGGCCAACCTGCTGCGCATCCTGCCGCCGACGCTGAAGTTCTTCAGCTCCAACGCCGCCCACGCCGATGTGGAACTGCGGCAGGTGGTGATCGGTCCGGTGGACGATCCCGGCCACCTGGCCGATTCGGCGTTCCGGTTCCCGGAGCAGGCCGATCTGGCGAACTTCGTCGGATCGCTGGCCTTCGTGCTCACCCAGCTCGGCAATCGCGTGACGGGGGCGGGGCGATGAGCATGCTGGAACCACCGGCGCGCCTGCTGGTGCGCACCGCCCGGGCCGCGACGGCGCACCGGCTCGCGCTGTCGGTGGTCGCGCAGGTGGCGCTGCTGGCCCTGGCCGGGGCCTACATCATGTTCGGCGCGCTGCGCACCGATCCGTTCGCCACTCAGATGCGGATTCGGGTACAGCTCAGCGAATCCGGCGGACTGCTGGCCGGACAGGACGTCACCCTGCGCGGCGTGCCGATCGGACGGGTGGAGTCGGTGGAGCTGACCGCCGACGGTGTGCGGGCGGTGGCCCGGGTCGACGGGACCGCGCGCATTCCGCGCGACGGCACGGCGGTGCGGGTGTCGGGGCTGTCCCCCGCCGGTGAGCAGTACCTGAACTTCGAACCCAGCTCGCAGGGTGGGCCGCTGCTGACCGACGGCAGCCTGATCACCCAGGACCGCACCGTCGTGCCGGTGCCGCTGTGGCGGGTGCTCGGCAATATCGACGGCCTGCTGGCGCAAACCGATCCGGAGCGGCTGCGGGCCATCGTGGACGAGCTCGGCGTCGGACCGGAGGGACCGCGCACACTGCGGAACCTGCTGGGCGGCATGGAACTGCTGGTCTCCAGCCTGGACGGCGTCCTGCCGCAGACCACCGCCCTGCTGCGCGACAGTCGACCGGTCTTCCAGCTCATGATCGACAAGGCCGACGGAATGCGCACGGCCACCGCGAATCTCACCGCCACGCTCAACGCCGCCGGGGCCAAGGACGCCGGGCTGCGGCAGCTCATCGAGCACAGCCCGCGCACCCTGGCCGCACTCGACACCCTGATCGCCGACAACTCCCCCACCATGGTGCAGCTGCTCGGCAATCTCGCCACCGTCGCCCAGCTCTCCTATATCCGGGTGCCCGCGCTGACCCATCTGCTGCGCGACGACCGCGGCTCGGTCCTCGACGCCGTCGCCTCCACCATGCACGACGGCGGGGTGTGGGCGGTGGCCAACCTGTACTTCCGCCACTACTGCGACTACCCGCATCCGCGCGACGTGCCGTTCGACCCCAGCTATCCGGAGCCCTACATGTACACCTACTGCGCCAATCCCGATCCGGCGCTGCTGGTCCGGGGAGCCCGCAACGCACCGGTGCCCCCCGGCGACGACACCGCCGGTCCGCCACCCGGATACGACCCCATGCGCCGCACCGACCCGACACCGATCGGACCGCACACCATCCCGCTGCCCTACGGCGGCCCCGTCATGCCGCCCGAATCCGAGCCCCACCGGCAGGGCAAGTAGCTCGACCCCTAGGAAACGCCATGCCCGACAAGACCATCGACGTCCTCGATCAGGACGCCGACTCCCCCACCTCGACACCGCCCGAGACCGCGACTACCACCGCCACCGACAGCACCGGCTGCGACAGCAGCACCGACGACATGCGCACCGACCGCGACCGCGAAACCCCCTCCGACACCGACGTCGCGACCGCGAAGTCCACCGCACCCGACAGCAGCCGGTCGTCCATGGCCGATCCCGCGACTCGCGCGGACCCGATCGACCAGGCGGCCCCAGCAGAGAAGGCGGCCCGTTCAGGCACACCGGCCCCGGCAGACAGCTCGGCCCGCGCGGACAAGGCGACACCAGCAGACAGCTCGGCCCCGGCAGGCGAAGCGACACCAGGAGACAACGCCACCCCGGCAGGCGAAGTGACACCAGCGGACGACGGAGCCCCCTCGGACAAGGCGACACCGGTGGCGTCGGCGGCATCAGCAGGCAGCGCCGGCGCGGCGGAATCGTCGGACGCGACAGGTCCCACGACTCCGGCACATTCCCGCGTGGCCAAGACCATCCGTATCCGGTGGCGCCCCGCGGCCGGTGCGCGCCGCCTCGCCCCGGCGATCGCGCTGCTGCTCATCATCGGCCTCGGGGCCGCCGCCGCGTACTTCGGCTGGCAGTACCGCGAGGTGCGGGCCACCGAGCAGGCGAGTGCCGCCGCGCTGCGTGCCGCCGAGACCTACGCCGTCACCCTGACCTCGGTGGACAGCGCCGATCTGGACGCCAATTTCCAGGCTGTCCTGGACGGCTCCACCGGCGAGTTCCGCGACGCATACACCCAGTCCAGCAGTCAGCTGCGGCAGCTGCTGATCGACCACCGGGCGGCGGGCAAGGGCGTGGTGCTGCAGTCGGCCGTCCAATCCGCCACCCGGGACGAGGTGGTGGTGCTGCTGTTCGTCGACCAGACGGTGACCAATACCGAGATGCCGGACCCGCGGGTGGACCGCAGCCGCATCGTCATGACCATGCGGCTGGTCGACGGGCAGTGGAAGGCCGCGCGGGTCGATATTCCCTGACGGCGCTCGCCGTCGACGAGAGGTGGAAAGACGAGAGGTGGAAGTATGAACAGTCCCCAACCCACCGGCGCGCTCACCGCGCTGCGCGACGACCTGATCATGCGGTCCATGCTGGCCCGCGTCGGTGACGTGCCCGAAGCCGTCCTGCTGCCCGTGCTGCGGGTGGTCGCCGACGACCGCGCCGCGGTGGACGCGGGCTGGGCGGCCGTCACCGCCAAGCGCACCGGCAACCGGTTCCTGGAGGGACCGCGCTGGTCCTGGAAGCGCCGCTACGGCCAGTTCGTCACCGAACTCGAATGGGCCACCACCGAATTGACGAAGGTCATGCCGGTCGAGGACGTCACCGACCTGGTCGCCACGGCGGTGTCGATCCGGCTGCGCCGCTGGCTGCGCTATCTGCTCCCGGCCTTCGCCTCGCTGCGGCTCATTCCCCAGGGCATGTACCCGTCGGTCATGGACGCGGGGGTCGGCTTCGCGACCTTCCTGGTCGGACCCATCCGCCGCACGGCGGTCGAGGCCGACGGCACCCTGGTGTACGAGATCCCCGAATGCGCCATGCACGCCTCGGTGTCCGCGCCCGCCGCACAGACGAATTCCTGCCTCATGGGCTGCAAGGCGGCCTGTGAGCGCGTCTTCGACGCCACCTCGGCGATGCCGCTGGAATTCGAACCCCATCTGCCCGAACTGTCCTGCACGCTGCGCGTGCGTCCCGCGCTCTCATGATCCAGGAGGGGCCATGTCCAGCCCGACCACGACATCCGACCAGACCGCGACCGGTCGCGACTATCTGCCGCTGCACGACGAATTCGACTACACGGTAGACGATTTCACCGGAGCAGTCCCGGAGAGCCTGCGCGGCACCATGTATCGCAACGGACCGGGCAAGATGGACGCCGGGGGCCAACCGCTCGGCCATCTGTTCGACGGTGACGGCATGCTGTCCATGTACGCCTTCGACGACGGGCGACTGCACTTCCGCAACCGGTTCGTCCGCACCAAGCACTATCGGCGGTCGCTCACCGCGCACGGCGCGCCGTATCGCGCGCTGGGTACCCTGCGATCCGGCGGAATCCTCACCAACGCACTGCGATTCCCGGCCAATGTGGCCAATACCAGTGTGGCCGTGCACGCCGGGAAGCTGCTGGCGCTGTGGGAGGGCGGGCGACCCACCGAGATCGACCCCGACACCCTGGCCACCGTGGGCGTACACGATTTTTACGGCGGGCTCACCTGGATCGGCGCGTTCTCCGCTCATCCGCGCTGGGATCCCCGCACCGGCGAGATGTTCAACTTCGGCCTGTCCATGTTCCCGCGCCCCCAGCTCGCCTGCTACCGGGTCGACCGCGGCGGCACGCTGCACGCGCTGGGGTCGCTCGGACTGCCCACCCCGATGTTCAATCACGATATGGGCCTCACCGAACGCCACCTGGTGTTCGCCATCCCGCCCCTGGTGTTCCCGATCGGCAAATTCCTCGGTGCGGGCCTGGGCATGCGCAATTTCATCGAGGCCATCGACTACGACGCCCGGCGCGGCACCATGATCGGCCTGGTGCCCCGCGACGGCGGCAAACCCCGGGTGCTGCACACCGATCCGCTCATGCACCTGCATCTGGCCAACACCTACGAGGACGGCTCGGACACCGTGGTGGAGCTGGTGGACTACGACGCCTCCTGGACGGAACTCAACGGCCAGCTCAGCACTGTGCGCGACGGCATGCTCGGTGCCGGAAAACCCTACGGCGGCAGGCTCACCCGGCTGCGCGTCACCCCCACCGGCCGGGTGATCCACGAGATCCTCTCCGACCTGCACGGCGACTTCCCCACCTACAACCTGGGCCACACCAGCCGCCGCAACCGCTACGTGTACCTGGCCGCCAGCGCCGACGGCACCCCCTACCCGAGTTCGATCGCCAAGCTGGACACCGACACCGGCAAGGAGTCGGTGCACCGACTGCCGGACGACACCCTGGCCCACGAGGCCCTGTTCGTCCCCCGCCCCGGTGCGAGCGCCGAGGACGACGGCTGGCTGCTGGCCCTGACCCAGGACCGCACCACCGAACTCGCCAGCGTGCTCGTACTGGACGCGCGCGACCTCCTGGCCGACCCGCTCTACCGCGGCACCCTGCGCCACCACATGCCGCTCACCTTCCACGGCACCTTCACCGACCGGGTCGCCCGGCCCGCCTGAACACCCGGCGGGCGGTGCGTGGCCGCATCGCCCGCCTAGGTGGTGGCGTCGAGCAGCAGGCGCTCGAACAAGCTGTCCAGGATATCCATTTCGATGGGGTCGGAGGCCGCGGCGGCGTGCGCGAAACCGTCCACGACGGCGAGGATGAGCCGGGCGATCTGCACCGGGTCGAGGTCGGCCGGGATTCGTCCGGCGGCCTGCCCTCGGGTCACCGCCTCGGCCACGCCTTCGACCATGCCCTTGCTCACGGCGGCGAAGGCTTCCGAGAGTTCGGCGTGCCGTCGGGCGTCGATCGGTGCGGTCGCGACGAACCCGGCGAGTTCCGGATGTTCGTGGTTGATCCGCATGGAGACCGCCAGCAGGGCTTGCAGCAGTTCGCGCACCGAGAGCGCACCGTCGATGGCGGCCGCCGCGCGGTCCTGGATGCGGCCGTACACCTCGGCGCAGACGGTTTCGAACAACTGGCTCTTGGTGCCGAAGTGGTAGTAGACCGCCCCGGCGGTGACCCCCGCGATACCGGCGATGACGCTGTTGGTCGCCGGTCCGTAGCCGTGCTGAGCGAAGCAGCGAATGGCGGCGTCGACAACCCGCTGTCGCGTGTCGACGCTGTCGATTCCGGCCGGGCGGCCCGGACCCGGTTTACCCCGCTTGCTCTGAGTCACCTGGTCATTATCGCGTATCGGCCGGGTCGTACCGGCCGGAAGGGGTAGCGGTGGTGCGCGGTGCCCGGCCGGTCCACCGGCGGTGGGCGCGGCTGAAATTGGCGGCGTCGTGGTAGCCGAGCCGGCGCGCGATATCGGCCAGGGTGAGGCGATCCAGGGCCAGCAGTTCGGTGGCGAGGGTGTGGCGCACCTCGTCGAGCAGTTCGCGGAAGGTGGTGCCTTCGGCGTGCAGCCGGCGGCGCAGCGTGCGCTCGTCCAGGTGCAGCCGGGCCGCGACGGTGGCGGCGGTCGGCCCGTCGGCGAGTTCGGCCAGGATCAGCGACCGGACGCGGCCCGCCGTGCCGCGGCGGGCCCGCCGGGTTTCGAGCAGCCGTCGGCACTGCTGTTCCAGCAGCAGCGCGGTGGTCGAATCGGATTGGGTGAGTGGATGATCCAGTAGTCGGGCGCTGAACACCAGGCGATGCCGGGCGGCATCGGTGCGCAGGTCGACGCCGGGCAGCCGCTCCCGCAGCCGGGCCGCGCGGGCTCCGGTGAAGGCGGTCTCGATGCGCATCCCGCTCCCCGCGCCGATGGCGGCCGGAGCCAGGACGGCGATCTTGGTGAGTTCCCGCTCCACGAAGAAGGCGCGCACATCGGCCGGAATGGCGCTGTCGTCGAAGGTGACGGTCAGGTCCGGCCCGTCGGCGGCGAGCACCGGTTCGATGAAGGCGAAGGACAATTCGGCGTACCGCACCCCGAGCCGGATCGCCTCGCGCACGGTCGCGGCGGACAGCATGGCGTAACCCCAGACGCCGAGGGTACCGACGGTGTAGCGCAGCCCGGCCGCGATTCCGAGACCGGGCCGGTCACCGATCCGGTCCAGCAGGGCGCGGGCGATGGCCAGTTCCTGTCCGGCTTCGACCACGGTATCGGGCCGGGTCAGGTCCGTGGCGCACAGCCCGGTACCGGACAGGCATTCGCTCGCACTCATCCCGTACTCGCCACCCAGCTCGACGAGGATGCGGGCGGCGGCCGGTCCGCGCGGATGATCCCAGGCGCGCGGCGGTGGTGTGATCGAAGCGCTCATGTCCGTAAATGACAATAGGACACCCGGAGCGGACATCGCGGCGATTCGGGGTCGGCTCCTAGCGTCGAACCATGACGAGCAGGACGGTGTCGGTCGGGATCATCGGCGCGGGTTTCGGCGGTGTGGCGGCGGCCATCGAATTGGACCGCCACGGCATCGGCGACTACACGATCTTCGAGCGGGGCGATTCGGTGGGCGGGGTGTGGCGGGCCAACTCCTATCCCGGTGCGGCATGCGATGTGCCCTCCCCCATCTACTCGCTCTCCTACGCACTGGAGACGAACTGGTCGCGCCGGTTCGGCACGCAGCCGGAGATCCACGACTACCTGCGGCGCACCGCCGACAGCTTCGGCGTCACCCCGCGCATTCGATTCGGCACCGAGGTCACCGCCGCCGCCTTCGAGGAGGACAGCGGCCGCTGGCGGGTGGAGACCGCGGCCGGCGAGGTGCTGCGATTCGACGCGCTCATCTGTGCCACCGGCCAACTCTCCCGCCCCCGACTGCCAGAACTGCCGGGCATGGCGAGCTTCGGCGGTGCCCAGTTCCATTCCGCGCAGTGGGATCACGACGTCGATCTCACCGGTCAGCGGGTCGCGGTGGTGGGCAGCGGCGCGAGCGCGGTGCAGGTGGTGCCCGCCATCGTGGACCAGGTCGCGGAGCTGCACGTCGTCCAGCGGTCCGCGTACTGGGTGGGCAACAAGTGGGACCATCGCACCACCCGCGCGATGCGCGCGGTCCTCGGTTCGGTGCCGGGACTGGCCCGGCTCCAGCACAATATCGAATGGCTGTGGTACGAGTCGCGAGCGCCGTTCATCGCCCGCTGGGCCGCACCGGTGCAGCGACTGTTCGAACTGTGGCTGAAGGTCAAGATGCGCCGCGAGATCCGCGATCCGGAACTCCGCGCCGCCGTCCTGCCGACCTACCGCTTCGGCTGCAACCGCGTACTGCTGTCCAATGACTGGTATCCGGCGCTGGACCGCGAGCATGCCACCCTCCACCCGCACGGGGTGGAGGAGGTCACCGAACGGGGACTGCGGCTGTCCGACGTCAGCGAGGTCGCGGCGGATGTGATCGTCTGGTGCACCGGGTTCACGGCGAGCGAGTACCTCGCCCCCGTCGACATCACCGGACGCGACGGCCGAAAGCTGCATGCGGAGTGGAAGTCCGGGCCGTACGCCCATCTGGGGATCACCGTATCCGGCTACCCGAATCTGTTTCTCATGTTCGGGCCGAACACCGGCTCGATCACCAACACCATCACGTTCATGCTCGAGAAGCAGGCCCGCTACGCGCGCATCGCCATCGAGCGCATCGCCGAGCGCGGCGGCTGGCTCGACGTGCGCCGCGAGGTCCAGGACGCCTACAACGAGCGGCTCCAGGAACGGTTGCGCCACACCGTGTTCACCACCGGCTGCCCGGGCTGGTACCACACCGAGGAGGGCAAGGTCATCGCCGTCTGGCCCGGTTCGCATATCGGTTACGCCCGCGCCACCCGCACGGTGGATTTCAGCGAGTACGAGTTCGGTCACGCACCCGCGGCCGTCTGACCTTCCCGATCCGACCCCGCGCGGTGGCCCCGCCCTGCCCCGGCCCGCTCGACGGCCACGACCGCCGCGAACAGTAGGGCCTCACCGGCATTGCCGAGCGGCGGCAGGTCGAAGGCCGCCGCGGAGGCCACTACCAGCACCACCGCCGCGATCACCAGCAGGGGCCGCTTCTCCCTGCGCCACAGCGTGATTCCGGCGAGCAGCACCACGGCGATCACGACCAGTACGGGCCAGGGCGGCCCGTGCGGTTCCGCAGGGGTGTAGCGGAGGGTGTCGGCGAACTCGCGTGGAACCAGCCGCAGCGCGAGCAGATCGCGCAGCACGCCCCAGGCCATCAGCAGTACGGCGAGCATCCAGGCCCAGCGGCGACGCAGGCCGAGCACGCGTTCGGCCGCCCACACCAACAGCAGCGGGGTCAGCACCGCGTGCCCGACGAACCTGCCGACGCTCAGTGCGTGCAGCGTCGCGCCCGCACCGAGAGTGGAGCCGAGACCGAAGACCGCCGCGTCGTAGGCGAGTCCGAGACCCAGCAGGGTCAGGGGCCAGCAGGGCGCGGACGGCACTCCGGAACCGGTCCACAGCGCCACGACGCATCCCAGCTGTGCCACCGCCAGCAGCACCAGTACCACCGAAACCATCCGCTACCACCCGCTTCCCTCGAACGGCCACGATATCGGCGGCTCCGCCGGGTGTCGGTCACCGCCGCCCGGCTCGGCCCGCGCTCAGGCCGGTTTCCGGCGCAGGTAGGCCCCGTGCGGATCGCCCTGTACCCGGCCATCGCCGAAGATCCGCCGACCGCGCAGAAAGACGTCGGTGACGCGGGCGTTCATCTCGAAGCCCTCGAAAGGCGTGTACTCCTGGGCGGATTCGGAGTCGGCGGCGCGCACGGTCCAGCGGGCGTCCGGGTCGATCAGCACGATATCGGCGTCATGGCCCGGTGCGATATCGCCCTTTCCGGACAGCCCGTACCGGCGTGCGGGATTGCCGGAGGTCAGCTCGGCGATCCGGGACAGCGGCAGCCCCCGCTTCGTCCCCTCCCCCACCAGACCCGGCAGCAGGTACTCCGCGCCGCCGAATCCGGATTTGGCGGCGAAGACGTCCGCGCGATCGTCGCCGAACTTCTGCTCGTCCCGACAGCAGGCGTGATCGCTGACCACCCAGTCGATCTCACCGGCCAGCAGATGCCGCCACAGCGCCTCGACATCGGCGCGCTCGCGCAGCGGCGGATTCACCTTGCCGCCGATACCGTGCGCGGTGTCGACATCGGCCAGCAGGTGGCCGATGGTGACCTCGCGGCGGAAGTCCACGTGCGGGAAGGCCCCGGCCATGGTGAGCGCCGCCGCGACCGCCTTGGCCGAGGACAGGTGCAGCAGGTTGATATTCGCCAGTCCGGTCTCGTGGGCGAGATAGGAGGCCATGGTGATGGCCAGGCCCTCGGAGTGCGGCGGGCGCGACGCGCTGTAGGCACGCAGCCCGGTGAGGGTGCCCTCGCGCTCCACCAGTGCCGTGTAGGCGGCCATGATCTCGGCGGTCTCGCAGTGCAGCGACAGTGAGATGTGCGGACCCAACGCGGCGCGCGCCCGCTGGACGGCGCGCATGACGAATTCGAAATGGGCCAGGTCGTAGCGCTCGTGTGGCCCCAGCATGAGGAAGTCGGCCTGATCTGACGAACGGCCGTGCAGTCCGTGCCCGCCGTAGAACATGAAGATCTTGAACGAGGTGATGCCGAAATCGGTGACCAGCGACGGGATCTCGGCGATGTGCTCGGCGCTCATGGGCGCCAGGTGCAGGGCGTGGTCCACGAACGAGCGCCCCGACATCCGCTCCAGCACCTCGGGGACGAAATCGCGGTACGCGCCGCCCCGGTTCAGGTAGTAGCGGCCGGTGCGCATATAGGTGAGGGAGGTGGTGACGCCACCCTGGGCGCAGGCGCGGCTCTCGGTCTCGGTGTCCTGCGACAGCTCGCGGTAGATGCCCCAGTGCTGGTGGGCGTCCACCACACCCGGAAAGGCCAGCAGGCCCTGCGCGTCGACCACCCGATCCGCGTCGGTGACCGTCTGATTCGGCCCGATGGCGGTGACGACGCCGTCGTGCACGGCGATATCGACCGGTTCGGGATGGTCGGTGGTCGGATCACCCGGTCGCACCACGCGGGCGTTCCGGATCAACAGGTCGGTCGCCACGACTGCTCCAGTTTCTCTGTGCGAAACATCTTTTCCAACTCGGCGATCATCGCAGTAGGATGCGCTGATAGTCAACGCCACAACGTCCTGAGCTGTTTCGTATTGGGAAACACAAGGTGGCGGGTGAGGAGTCGGGTGATGGATGGACCGCTGTCGGGAATCCGGGTGCTGGAGGTGGCGACGCTGTTCGCCGGACCGCTGGCGGCGACGCTGCTGGCGGATTTCGGGGCCGAGGTGGTGAAGCTCGAGCACCCCGGCGGCGACCCCGTGCGCGGACACGGCGCACAGCGCGACGGGGTCGGCCTCTGGTGGAAGATGCTGGGCCGCAACAAGAAATCGGTGACGCTGTATCTGGGCGCACCGGAAGGGCAGGAGATCTTCCGCCGGATGTTGGCCGACGCCGACGTGGTGATCGAGAACTTCCGCCCCGGAACCCTGGAGCGCTGGGGATTGGGCTATCCCGAACTGCGCGAGATCAATCCGGGACTGGTGCTGGCCCGGGTGACCGGATTCGGGCAGGTGGGGCCCTATGCCCGCCGTCCCGGTTTCGGCACGCTGGCCGAGGCGATGAGCGGATTCGCCGCCGTCACCGGAGAACCGGACGGCCCGCCCACGCTGCCGCCCTTCGGCCTGGCCGACGGGATCGCGGCGCAGGCGACCGCTTTCGCCGTCATGACCGCGCTGCGCGCCCGCGATCGCGACGGACACGGCCAGCAGATCGACCTCGCCATCATCGAACCGATTCTCACCCTGCTGGGTCCGCAGCTCATCGCCTACGACCAACTGGGCGAACTCCAGCCGCGCATGGGCAATCGGTCCTCGAACAACGCACCGCGCAATGTGTACCGGACCGCCGACGGCGGATGGGTGGCGGTGTCCACCAGCGCGCAATCGGTGGCCGAGCGGGTGATGCGACTGGTCGGGCGGCCGGAGTTCATCGACGAACCCTGGTTCGCCTCCGGTGCCGAACGCGCCCGGCACGCCGATGAACTGGACGCCGCGGTCGGGGCGTGGATCGCGGACCGCCCCACCGACGAGGTGGTACGCGCCTTCGAGAAGGCCGAGGCCGCCATCGCGCCGGTCTACACCGCCGCCGACGTGCTCACCGATCCGCAGTATCGGGCACTGGGCACCATCGCCGAGGTGCCCGATGCCGAACTGGGGACACTGCGCATGCAGAACGTGCTGTTCCGACTCTCCGAGACACCCGGCCGAATCCGCTGGGCGGGACCACCGCTGGGCGCGCACACCGCGGAGGTGCTGGGCGAGTACGGCGTCGACGCCGCGGCACTGACGGCGCTGCGGGACGCGGGGGTGGTCGCATGACGTACCCGGCGCATTCCCCGGACCGCCCGGCCCGACCCGTCATCACGCGCGATCCCCTGCTGGAGGCGGTGCGCGGCGGCGTCCGGCTGATCGAACTCGGCCAGCCCTTCTTCACCGGTATGCCGTGCTCCCCCAACCATCCCGGCTTCCGCATGACCCTGGCCCGACGCCACGGCGATATGGTGCGGCCCGACGGCGGGTCCGCCGCCAATGAGGTCATCGTGACCGGCGGGCACGTCGGCACCCACATCGACGCGCTCAGTCACGTCAGCCACGACGGACTGCTGTACGGCGGCGTCGACGCCGCGGCCGCTCAGCGGGGCGGCGCGTTCAGCGCCCACGGCGCGGAACTGTTGCCCGGCTTCCTGCGGCGGGGCCTGCTGTTCGACATCGCGCGCCGACACGACACCGACACTCTGCCGGGCGGGTACGAGGTGACCGAGGCCGACCTCGACGGCGCGGCGGGCGACGCCGGGTTCACGCCGGAACCCGGTGACGTGGCGCTCATCCGCACCGGCTGGGCGCGGCACTTCGACGACCCGCCCACGTATCTCGGTGGCACGACCGGGGTTCCGGGCGTGGGCGTGCCCGCCGCACGCTGGCTCGCCGCGCACGGCGTGGCCGCCACCGGCGCCGACACCACCGCCTACGAGCGCATCGCCCCCGGCGCGGGACACAGCGTGCTGCCCGTACACCGAGTGCTGCTGGTCGACTCCGGAATCTACATCCTCGAACACCTCGCACTCGAGGAACTCGCGGCGGCCGAACTGACCGAATTCGTCTTCATCCTCGCTCCCCTGCGCATCGTCGGCGGCACCGGCTCCCCGGTACGCCCACTCGCGGCGGTGAGCCGATGACCGAGACACCCGGCACGACCGAAGAAGCGACCGAGCCCCGCGAATCGACGGGACCGACCGGGCGCACGGCGCCCGCCGAGTCGACCGCCCCCGTCAGGTCGACCGCACCGACCGGTCCTCCGGTGGCCTACCGGCTGGCGGAGTTCGCCGTGGCGGCGCGGGACAGGGGGGTTGGTGTGGAGTTGCGTTCCGATGCCGCGCGGCGCGTGCTGGACGCACTCGGCAACAGCATTGCG
>NZ_JASCXP010000129.1:0-16958 GCF_030010695.1 Nocardia sp. CC201C | reverse complement strand
GCGTTGCGTCACACCGATCTCCGGGGTCGGCACGTCCAGTCCGGCGGCGCGGATCCGCGCCGAGACCGAGGAGCCGATACCGCCGTGCAGTCCGCTGTCCTCGAGCGTCACCACCATGCGGTGGTGCTCGGCCAGTTTCACGATGCCCTCGTTGACCGGCAGCACCCAGCGCGGATCGATGACGGTGACCGAAATCCCTTCCGCCTCCAGCAGTTCCGCGGTGCGCATGGCCAGTTCCGCGAAACAGCCGACGCCGACCAGCAGCACATCGCCGTGCACCGACCGCACCGATTCCCGGCCGTCGGGCAGGTGCAGCACGTCGATGCCGTCATGCCGCTCGATGGCCGAGATCTCCTCGCACACCGTGCCTTTCGGGAAGCGGATGGCGGTCGGGCCGTCGTTGATCAGCAGCGCCTCGCCCAGTTCCTCACGCAGGGTGGCCGCGTCGCGCGGGGCGGCCACGCGCATTCCGGGCACGATGCCCAGCACCGACATATCCCACATGCCGTTGTGCGAGGCGCCGTCGTCGCCGGTGAGGCCGGCCCGGTCGAGCACCAGCGTCACCGGCAGCTTCAGCAGCGCCACATCCATGAGCAGCTGGTCGAAGGCGCGGTTGAGGAAGGTGGAGTAGATGGCGACCACCGGATGCATGCCGCCCAGCGCCAGCCCGGCCGCCGAGGCGATACCGTGCTGTTCGGCGATGCCGACGTCGAACATGCGCTCCGGGAAGCGGTTCCCGAACGCGCTCAGCCCGGTCGGTCCGGGCATGGCGGCGGTGATGGCCACGATGTCGTCGCGCTGTTCGGCCTGGGCGATGAGTTCCTCGGAGAACACCGCGGTCCAGCTCTGCGCCCCGGATTTGCCGACCGGCTCGCCGGTCTCGGGATCGATGCGGCCCACGGCGTGCATCTGATCGGCCACGTGGTCCTCGGCCGGTTTGAAACCGCGCCCCTTCTGGGTGACCGCGTGCACCACCACCGGGCCGCCGAAGTCCTTGGCCCGCCGCAGCGCCGCTTCCAGGGCCACCGGGTCGTGCCCGTCCACCGGACCCACGTATTTCAGCCCGAGGTCGCCGAACAGCTCCTGCGGCGCGACCGCGTCCTTGATGCCGGTTTTGAGCGCGTGCAGCATCGAGTAGGCCGGTTCGCCCACCCGGGGAATGGACTGCACGATGCGTTTGGTGGCGTCGAGGGCGTGCTCGTAGGCGGGCTGCATGCGCAGCGCGGTGAGCCGGTCGGCCAGGCCGCCGATGGTGGGCGCGTAGGAGCGGCCGTTGTCGTTCACCACGATGACGACCGAGCGGTCCTGCCCGGCGGCGATATTGTTCAGCGCCTCCCAGCACATGCCGCCGGTGAGCGCGCCATCGCCGACCACCGCGACCACATGCCGCTTCTGCCGGGTCAGCGCGAACGCCTTGGCCAGCCCGTCGGCGTAGGACAGCGCGGCCGAGGCGTGCGAGGACTCCACCCAGTCGTGCTCGCTCTCGGCGCGGCACGGGTAACCGGACAGCCCGCCCTGCTTGCGCAGCGTGTCGAAACCGTCCTTGCGGCCGGTCAGCATCTTGTGCACGTACGCCTGGTGGCCGGTGTCGAAGATGATCGGGTCGGCCGGCGAGTCGAAGATGCGGTGCAGCGCGATGGTCAGCTCCACGACGCCGAGGTTCGGCCCCAGGTGACCGCCCGTCGCGGCGACCTTCCGCACCAGGAACTCGCGAATCTCCTCGGCCAACTCGCCCAGCTCCGGTACCGACAGCCGACGCAGGTCCTCGGGCGTATCGACCCGGGAAAGCACTCCCACGGCTATTGCTCCCTCCGGAAAACTCCTGTGTTTGCCACAGTCTACGGAGCCCCTACCGGCCCCCGATGCCGGGAATGAAACCCCACCTGCGACATCGGCTTCGAATGTGAGGTTACACACGATACCCGGGTTCGCGCGGGCCGTCGGCGGGGTCGGGGCGGACAACGGGCGGCGGTGGGGCACGCCTGTTCGACCTCCCGGATTCCGGCCGGGCCCTGGATACAGTGAATCGGTGCCCGCACCGCATGCCGACACCGCGCGGTCTCGCGACGGCGTGGTGGCCCGCATCGTCGCCGAGGTGTACCGCATCTGCCGCGCCGACGGCTCCGGCGCGCTGGCCGACTACATACCGGAACTCGCCGCGGTACAACCGGATTCGTTCGGGCTCTGCCTGGCCACCGCCGACGGGCGGGTGTACGGCAGCGGAGACCTGGACACCCGCTTCACCATCCAGTCGATCTCCAAACCGTTCACCTACGCGCTGGCGCTGGCCGACCGCGGTCCGGCGGCGGTGGCCGAGCGCATCGACGTGGAGCCGAGCGGGGAGCCGTTCTTCGAGCTCAGTCTCGACCCCGGCACCCAGTGGCCGCGCAATCCGATGATCAACGCGGGCGCGATCGCCGCGGCGGCCCTGGTCACCGGCCGCGACGCCGCCGACCGGTTCGAACGCGTCCGGCGCAGCTACAGCCGGTTCGCCGGACGTGAGCTGCGGCTCAACGAGGCGTGTACGCCTCCGAGGCGCGCACGGGCTACCGCAACCGCGCCATCGGCTATCTGCTGCGTGGCGCGGGCATCATCGACGGCGATCCGGACGAGGCGGTGGACCGCTACTTCCGGCAGTGCTCCATCGACATCACCTGCCGCGACCTCGCGCTGATGGCGGCCACGCTGGCCAACAACGGGGTGCATCCGCGGACCCGCGAACGCGCGCTCACCGCGCCGCTGGTGCGGCAGGTGCTCAGCGTCATGACCACCTGCGGTATGTACGACGCCGCCGGAGACTGGGTGACCACGGTGGGTTTGCCCGCGAAAAGCGGTGTGGGCGGCGGGATTCTGGCGGTGCTGCCCGGACAGCTCGGCATCGCCGTGTCCTCGCCGCGGCTGGACGCGCACGGCAGCAGCGTGCGCGGGGTGCGGGCGTGCCGGGAGCTGTCGGATCGGCTGGGCCCTGCACTTCCTGCACGTGACCCGCGCCGCGCACACCGCCATCCGGGCGGCCTATTCGGTGGCGGAAGCGCCGTCGCAGCTGCGCCGCGAGGGAGCGGAACTGGCGGTGCTGGAACGCTTCGGTGACCGGGCGCGCATTGTCGAACTGCACGGTGACCTGCTGTTCGCGGGTGCGGAGTCGGCGGTGCGGGCGGTGGAGGAGTTCCCCGGGGAGCTGGACGCGCTGGTGCTCGACGTGCGCGAGGTGGGCGATGTGAGCGCCATCGCGGTGCGCATGCTGGCGGAGCTGCGCACCGCACTGGCCGCCACCGGCTGCCGGGTCGCACTGGTGGACCCGGGACGCCACACTCGGGCAGTTGGCATCGAGCCTCGATCCCGACGATCCGCACGAGCGGGTGTTCATCGACCGGGACAGCGCCGCGGAATGGTGTGAACAGGTCGTGCTCGACCGCCACGGGCCGCCCGCACAGCGCACGGCCGTCCCCGTGGCGGGCCACCCCGCGCTGGCCGGGCTGTCCGAGGACCAACGGCACTCCCTGGCAGCGGAATTCACGGTACGCACGCTGGCGCGCGGTGAGACCATCGTGGCCGCGGGCAGTCCGCGCTCGGGCCTGTACCTCGTTCTCGACGGCCGGGTGCGGATCGGGTTCACCGGCCGCGACGGCCGCCGCCACCGCCTCGTCACCCTCACGGCCGGGATGTCCTTCGGCGAGATCTCCCTGATCCTCGACCAACCGTTCCCCAACGACATCCTCGCCGAGACCACCGTCAGCCTGGCGGTGCTCACACCCGACCGCTTCGACACCCTCACCCAGCAGGCCCCGGCGCTCGAGGTCGCCCTGCTCGAACGCCTGGCCGCCGCCGCGTACGGCCAGGCCGACGCGGCGGTGCGCGCCCTGGCCGCCCACGGCGGGGCGTACTGAATTCGACTCGTCGCCGCCGACGGGCGCACCGTACCGCATACCACGACGCGGCGGTGCGGGCGCTGTCGCGGCGTGGGTAGCATCGGCCGTGACCCGTCCGCCGCACCAGGAGGAATGCCCGTGACCAGCACCGAGACCGGCACCGTCACCACCTTCGGCAGCGGGGCGGCCCGCGCCACGCCGGATCTCATGCGGGTCACCATCTCCATCGAGTCGCGAGCGGAGACCGTGTCGGCCGCGTACGCCCGCGCCGGGGAGCGCAGTGACGCGGTGGTCGCCAGCCTGCGCGGGGACGGAGTGCGGTCCACCGATATCGCCACCAGCGGGCTGTCGGTGCGCACCGACACCGCGTGGGCGGAGAATCGCGAACGCATCACCGGCTACATCGCCACCACCGCACTGACCGTGGCACTCCGCGATGTCGGAACTACCGGTGCCGCAACGGCATCCGGCACTCCCCCGGCCACCGTCATCGCACACGCCGTGGACGCGGGCGGCGACGACGTCCGTCTCGGTGGGCTGCACCTCACCGTCTCCGACGAGGAGGCGCTGCTGGAACGCGCGCGCGACGCTGCCTGGGACAACGCCCTCGCCAAGGCCACCCGGTACGCCACCCGCGCCGGACGCACCCTCGGACCGGTGCTGGAGATCACCGAGAACACCTCGATGCCCACCCCGGTCCCCCGCGCCTACGCCGTCGCCGCCAAATCCGCCGGGATGGGCGGAGCCCCGGAGATTCCCCTCGAACTCGGCGAGAGCGAACTGTCCGCGAGCCTGCGCGTCACCTGGCAGCTGAGCTGAACAGGTCCCTATCGGAAGTACGGATAGTCCTGCACCCAATGGAATCCGCGACTGTTCAGGGTGAAGCTGTTCGGGTCGATGCGTTCCAGCGTGACCGTGATCGGGCGGCCACGCAATGTCCCGCGCAGTGACAGCCGATCCGGCACCGGTCGCTCGACCGACAGCATCGCGAACGGTTGCCTCGTCTCGTCGCTGAGTATCACCTGCCCGTCCGGGTGGAATTCGGCGCGCGCCGCCACCAGTTCCCCGTTCATCCGTTGATAGGTCGCTTCCGCGGGGTCGTCGAAAACCAGTCGCTGCCACCGATTCTCGTCGGTCGTCAACGGTGGTACCGGTTGTCCGTCGAGGGTGAACTCGCGCACCTCCCAGATCCCGTACAGCTCGGACTTCGGGCGGTCGGGACCGTACTGCTCCTGCCAGACCTGCCAGCGGTCGTAGCCGCCCAGCACGACCCAGAGGCCGACGGCGACCTGAACCCACCCGGCGATGCGGTTCTTCCGAGCGTCGGCGAACAGCGTGGGCGGCGTCAACGGTCGGCACGGGCGCTGCCGCACGAACAGGTCGAACAGTCGCGCACAGTAGGGCGCGAGCAGGATCAGACCCATCAGCAGCAGGTGCCCGGACAGCAGTTTCTCCGGTATGTCGAAGGTCAGGTTCAACAGCAGCACCTGAGCCATGCAGAGCACACTCGCCAGTGCACCCGATACCGCTGTCCGGGGCACGAACAGCAACAGCCCGGCCACGAATTCCGCCGCACCGAGCGCCATCTCGTACGGATGCGAGCTGCCGACCTGTAGCCACAGCACCGAGGCCGGACTCAGATCCCCGTACGGCTGCAACAGCTGTGCCAGCGTCGGGCCGGGCATCTGGGTCGGGATCAGCTTGGCGACTCCGAAACTCACCATCACCCCACCCAGGCACAGCCGCAGGAAGACGGTGAACCACGCCGCCATTCGGGGGTGCGCGGTCCGGCGAGCGAAGCCGGTCCACACCGCGGCGACCACGATCGCGACCACCAGGATGGAGAACGCCAGCACCCAGTTCGCCGTCTGGTCACCGGCTCCCGAGTCCCGGTGCAGCACGGCGTCGACGCCGAAGAACGTCCGGCCCACCCACCCGGTGATCGGGTCGGCCGGGGCGACGGTCCACTTCCCGCCGAGGCGATGGACCCACCGTCCGAGCAGACCCAGGAGCGTGAACGGGATCACGGTGAGGAGCAGGCAGTACAAGCTGAAGTAGACGAAGCAGAAACGAAAGACGACCCACCGCCAACCCGCCGTGGTCGTGGTCGATGCTGAAAGGCTGCGATGCACGCATCAAGACAAGACGGCGCGGTGTGGTCGGCACGTATGCGTTTTTCGATACACCGGCGATATGCGTCGGATGATACCTCGAATACCCTTGGGACACATCGGTGTCCGGTTCAGCCCGGATGCGGCCGATAGGCGGTCAGGAACACGTCGATCGCCGCGTCGACCGTGTCGGGGACCGGTGCGGTGGCATCGAGCATCCGGGCGTTCAGCGGCGCACCCACGACCAGCCACGTGAGCTGTTGCGCGGCCGTCGCGGGGTCGGGGACGCACAGTAGGCCACGCGCGTCCAGGGTCTGCAACGTCGCGGCGAGATCACCGACATTGCGGATTGCCCGCCTAGTTTTAGAACTGATCAGTACTAAAGGAGATGGCCATGATTGTTGCCGGTGTCTGCCTCGCGGCGGTCGTCTCGTTCGCCCTCAGCGCGGCCCTCTACGCGATACCTCCGATCACCGCGCTGATATCCCGGACGAGCACCCCGCGCCCCGGAATCGGCGTGCCCGCGCAGATGGGGTTCGTCGTACTGCGCGGCCTGCTCGCGGCGGCGGTCCTGGCGGCATTGCTGCTGGCCGGTGATCGACACGGCGTCGGCGCCGGAGCGGCGCTGGGCGCGATCGTGGCGATTCTCCCGGTGACCATCCTCGCCGGTGCGATCGTGCACGAGAACGTCCCGATCCCGACCGCACTCGTGCACATGACCGACTGGGTCCTCAAGCTGGTTGTCAGCGGTGCCGTGCTCGGCCTGTTCATCTGACCACCACGCCGCACCGCCTCGGTGATCTCCTCGACGCCGGACCGCCTTCAGACCCCCGGCAGCCGCACCGTGACACGCAGCCCACCGGCGGCGCGCGGTGTGAGCGTGAGCGTTCCGTCGTGCGCTCGGGTGATGCTCTCGACGATGGCCAGCCCGAGCCCCACGCCGGCGTGATCGGCGCGTATGCGTTCGGTGCCGCGGCGGAACGGCTCGACGAGGGTCGACACCACCTGGGCCGACAGCATTTCGCCGGTGTTCTCGACCGTGAGTGTGACCGCGCCGGGGTGCATCGTGGTCGTCACCCACACGATGCCTCGGTCGGCGACATTGTGCACGAGCGCGTTGTGCACGAGATTCGTCGTCAGTTGCAGCAGGAGCGCGGGTGAGCCGACGGTCGGGGTGATGTCGCCGGAGGTTTCGATGGTGATCCCGCGCGCTTCGGCGACAGGGAGCAGTGTTTCGGTGGCCTCCTCGGCCAGCAGCGACAGGTCCACGGGTTCCCGCGCGAAGGAACGCTGATCGGCGCGGCTGAGCAGGAGCAGCGCTTCGGTCAACTCGATCGCCCGCGAATTGACGGCGTGCAGGCGTTCGACGAGTTCGCCGGTGCGGCGATCCGGATCGTCGCGGGCGACCTCCAGCAGCGTCCGCGTGATCGCCAACGGTGTGCGCAGTTCGTGCGAGGCATTCGCGGCGAACCTGCGCTGTTCGGCGATATGCGACTCCAGCCGCGCGAGCATGCCGTCGAACGCGTCGGCGAGTTCACGGAACTCGTCGCGGCGGCCCGGAAGCCGAATTCGGTGCGCGAGCGAGCCATTCGCGGCGGCCCGGGTGGCCGCGGCGATACTGTCCAGCGGCGCGAGCATGCGGCCGGCCAGCAGCCAGCCGCCCACCAGACCGAATACCAGCAGGAACGCCAGCACCGCGGCCGCGGCCGTGCCGAACACACCCGGACCGAAATTGGACGGGTCGACAATGAGCGGGAGATTGGCGGGGTCGGGAACGACATTCCCGACCGGCAGGTCACGCAGCAGGAACACCCATACGGCGGCCAGCAGCAGCACGCCCGCGAGCATGAGGAACCCGGTGTAGCTGAGCGTGAGCTTGAGGCGGACGCTCAGCCCGGGCGCCCTATTCATGGGCGGATTCGTCGATCCGGTAGCCGACGCCGGGCACGGTGGCGATGAGGCCGGGTTCACCGAGTCGCTTCCGCAAGGCCGATACGGTGATCCGCACCGCGTTCGTGAACGGGTCGGCGTTCTCGTCCCATGCTCGCTCCAGCAATTCCTCGGCGCTGATCACTCCGCCTTCCGCGGCGACCAGAACCTCGAGCACCGCGAATTGCTTGCGCGTGAGCGCGATATAGCGTCCGTCGCGATAGACCTCGCGGCGGAACGGATCCACCCGCAGTCCGGCGATTTCCCGCACCGGCGGTCGACTGTGCGCGCGCCGACGGTCCAGCGCCCGCAGCCGGAGCACGAGTTCTCGGAGTTCGAAAGGTTTGGTGAGATAGTCGTCGGCGCCGAGCTCGAATCCGGACGCCTTGTCGTCGAGCCGGTCGGCGGCGGTCAACATCAGAATGGGCATGCCGCTACCGGAGGCGACGATGCGTTCGGCGATCTCGTCGCCGGAGGGCCCGGGGATATCGCGGTCGAGGACGGCGATGTCATAGGTATTGATGCTCAACAGTTCCATCGCGGTGTCACCGTCACCGGCGATGTCGGCGGCGATCGCGGCCAGGCGCAGCCCGTCGCGAACGGCCTCTGCCAGGTAGGGCTCGTCCTCCACCACCAATACGCGCATGGTCTCGATGCTAGGTGCCGTCGTATTTCGCCGACGTATGCAAAACGGCTTACGAGGCGGCAACACCCCGCTGCCTTGACTGGCGGCATGAGAACCAGCCCCATTACCCGCAGGCTCGCCCTGGCACTGTTCGCCGCCCTCACCTCGATCCCCGTGGCCTGCGGAGAATTCGCGGAGGCCGACGGTGGACTGCCCCGCGATGCGACGGTGTTCGACGACCGGTACCCCGGCGTCGCGAACCTGACCCCCGAATTACTCCGAGCACTGCGGCAGGCGGCGTCCGACGCCGCCGCCGACGGGGTCACGTTCGTCGTCAACAGCGGCTGGCGCTCCCCGGATCACCAGAATCGTCTGCTGCGTGAGGCGGTCACGAAGTACGGTTCGCTACAGGCCGCCACCCGGTGGGTCGCGACCCCGGAAACGTCGGCGCATGTGACGGGCGACGCCGTCGACCTCGCCCCGGAGGCCGCGCGGTGGCTTGCCGCGCACGGTACCCGCTACGGCCTGTGCCAGATCTACGCCAACGAGCCGTGGCATTACGAACTGCGCCCCGAGGCGATCCACGGTGGTTGTGTCCCCATGTACCCCGATCCGGCCCACGATCCGAGGATGCGACGCCCCGCGGACCCGAACCGGCCCCGTCCGCGAATCGCGCCCCGCCCGTGACCGGTCACGTCTCACAGTTCCAGCAGCGCGAGGCATTCCACGTGGTGGGTACCGGGAAAAGCGTCGAAGGCACGCAACTCGGTGACCAGGTAGCCCGCATCCCGGTAGAGGCCGATGTCGCGGGCGAACGCGGCCGGATCGCAGCCGATGTGCACGATGCGGCGCGGCGAGCGTGCGGCGAGCGCCGCCACCACCTCCTTGCCCGCGCCCGCCCGGGGTGGATCGAGTACCACGACTTCCGGTGTGGCCGAGGGCTGTTCGGCAATCCAGCGCTCGACCCGCTCGGCGCGCAGCCGCACCCACGGCAGGTCGCCCAGTGCCGCGGTGCCGTCGGCGACGGCCGTCCGCGCGAGCTCGACACCCGATACCGCACCGGTGGCGCCGACCTGTTCGGCCACCCGCGCGGCGAAAACGCCGACCCCGCAGTACAGATCCCAGGCCAATGCGCCGGGCGAGGCGTACGCCCATTCGGCCACCACATCCGAATAGCACTGCGCCGCACCGATATGCGGCTGCCAGAACCCGGTGGCCGACAGCTCCCAACGCCGACCCGCCACATACTGGACCGCCCGGCCGGTGCCCTCGACCACGGTTTCGGTACGTGACGCATGTGCCGCCGCCCGGCGCGCGGTCGCGCCCCGGCGATCATCGTTCGACCGACCCCGGCGGTCGCTGTACGGGCCACTTCGGTCGTTCTCCGAGCCGCTCCTGCCGCGACCGTCCGGCCTGTTGCGGCGGTCGCCGACCGCGCCACCGTGACGGCCGCCCACATCGCCGTGTCGGCCACGGCTGCCACCCCGTACGCCACGATCCGCGCCCCCGCGACCACCCGGCGGTCCATAGCCGGTCCGTCGATCGGCGTGCTCGGCCCGACGGCTCCCCGCCGCACCGCTGTCCGGAGGACTCAGTTCGACGATATGACGCTGCCCGTCCCCGTCCACCGCGACCACGAGATCCGCCCCGGGCGTCCAGATGCGCTCGGCGATACCCGCCATCGCACCGGCCACCGGCTGCGGACACCGCAGGTCGGGAATCACCTCCGCCCCGCGATAGCGATGCACCCCGGCCCGCCCCTCGGAGTCCACGGCCAGCCGTACCCGGCTGCGCCAGCCTCGGATCGGTTCCGTGTTCCCGGGCGCACGGCCGCCGGGTCGCCGCCCGGCCGCTGTCCCGGAGTCGCCGGATACCGACTCCCCCGGTGCCGTCCCACCGGATCGCCCACCGCCGGTGAGCGCATCATCATCCGGAGTCGGCACGCTGTTCGGACCCAGCGGGTTCGAGGTCGCCGTCCGGCGCAGCAGGCCGAGGTCCACCGGGATCGGTTCGACGACGATCTCGGTCTCCCATCCGGCCAGCCGTCGCAGCTGCTCGGTGACCACCATCGCCTTCAGCCCGCGCTGCGCCTCGGGGGTGGCGTAGGAGAAATCACAGCAGCCCGCGCCGCCGACACCCGAGACCGGGCACAGGGCGGGCACTCGGTCCGGAGACGGCTCCAGGATCTCGAATGCTTCGGCGCGGCAGAAGGATCCGCCGCGGTCCTCGGTCACGCGGGCGCGGACCAGCTCGCCGGGCAGGCCGTGCCGGACGAACAAGACCCGACCCTCGTGCCGGGCCACGCAGAAGCCGCCGTGCCCGGGTGGGCCGAGGCGTACCTCCAGTTCGGCTCCGCGCCAGTCACCCACGCCCGTCACCGAATCCACGCCGGATCGCGCCCGGTGCGCTGACCTCGCCGTCGCGGCGGGCCTTGGTCGAGGAGCTGAGCTGCCAGGGCACGCTGGTCACCATGACGCCGGGTTCGAACAGCAGGCGCCCCTTGAGCCGCAGCGCGCTCTGGTTGTGCAGCAACTGTTCCCACCAGCGGCCCACCACGTATTCGGGGATGAACACGGTGACCACGTCGCGCGGGGAATCCTTGCGCAGCCGCTTCACGTAGTCCACCACCGGCTTGGTGATCTCCCGATACGGCGATTCGATCACCTTGAGCGGCACCGCGATATCGCTGCGCTCCCATTCCCGCACCAGCGCGCGGGTGTCGGGTTCGTCGACGTTCACGGTGATGGCCTCGAGCGTGTCGGGCCGAGTGGCGCGAGCGTAGGCGATGGCGCGCTTGGTCGGCAGATGCAGTTTGGACACCAGCACGATGGAGTGGGTGCGGCTGGGCAGCACACCGTCCCATTCGGTCTCGTCGAGTTCGCGCGCGACCGTGTCGTAGTGGCGGCGAATGAGTTTCATGAGCCCGAAGATGGACGCCATGGTGACGATGGCGATCCACGCCCCCGCCAGGAACTTGGTGACCAGCACGATGATGAGCACGGCGGCGGTCATCGTGAGGCCGATGGCGTTGATCACGCGCGAGCGCTTCATCCGCGCCCGCTGCTCCGGATCGGTCTCGGTGCGCAGCAGCCGCGTCCAGTGCCGCAGCATGCCCGTCTGGCTCAGCACGAACGAGACGAACACGCCGACGATGTAGAGCTGGATGAGATGCGTCACCTCCGCGCCGAACAGCACCACGAAGGCGATGGCCCCGCCCGCCAGGAAGATGATGCCGTTGCTGAAGGCCAGCCGGTCGCCGCGGGTGTGCAGCTGCCGGGGCAGGAACCGGTCCTGCGCCAGCACCGACGCCAGCACCGGGAATCCGTTGAAGGCGGTATTGGCCGCCAGCACCAGGATCAGCGCGGTGACGATGGTGATGAAGAAGAACCCGATCGGGAATTCGGAGAACACCGCGTGCGCCAGCTGCGCGATCAGGGTCTTCTGCTCGTAGCCCGCCGGCGCGCCGACGAGATCCTTCACATTCTCCGCGTACACGATGCCGACCCGCTGGGCGAGCACGATCATGCTCATGAACAGTGTGACGGCGATGACGCCGAGCAACAGCAGGGTGGTGGCGGCATTGCGGGACTTGGGTTTCCGGAAGGCGGGCACCCCGTTGCTGATGGCCTCCACACCGGTCAGCGCCGCACAGCCGGAGGAGAAGGCGCGCGCGATGAGGAAGACCAGCGCGATGCCGAGCAGATGGTCCTCGTCGGATTGCAGTTCGAAGCCGTAGGACTCGGCGTGCACCGTCTCACCCAGCACGTCGGTGCGGAAGAATCCCCAGATCAGCATGGCGAACATGCCGAACATGAAGGCGTAGGTGGGGATGGCGAACATGGTGCCGGATTCGCGCACGCCACGCAGGTTCATGGCGGTCAGCAGCGCGATGGCCACCACCGCGAACAGCACCTTGTGCGTGGCTACGAACGGCACCGCCGAACCGATGTTGGAGGCCGCCGAGGAGATCGACACCGCCACCGTGAGCACGTAGTCCACCAGCAGCGCACTGCCGACGGTGAGGCCCGCCGTGGGACCGAGATTCTTGGTCGCCACCTCGTAGTCGCCGCCGCCGGAGGGGTAGGCGTGCACGTTCTGCCGGTAGCTGGCCACCACGACGGCCATCACCACCGCCACCGCGATGCCGATCCAGGGCGCGTACACGTACGCCGACAGCCCGGCCACCGACAGCACCAGGAAGATCTCCTCCGGCGCGTACGCCACCGACGACAGCGCATCGGAGGCGAACACCGGCAGGGCGATCCGTTTGGGTAGCAGCGTGTGCCCCAGCGAATCGCTACGGAAGGGGCGGCCCACCACCATGCGTTTGGCGGCCGTCGTCAACTTCGACACTCGAGGCAGCATAAGGCAGCCCGGGGCATGCGTTATTCGCGGCGCGGCCGGGCGGCCGATATGCACCTCTTCGATGTGAGAAATTCTCGTTCCGGTTTGAAAGCATTCAGGAGGGGGAACGTGGCCTCGGAGGAACATGGGCGGTACGGTTGCCCCCCGGACAAGCAACCAGACCGCACACCACGTTTTCGGGAATGGGGTTCGAACGGTGTACGTAGTGATCATGGGGTGTGGGCGAGTGGGCTCCGCCCTCGCGCGGGCCCTGGTCCGCATCGGTCACGAGGTCGCGGTGATCGACCAGAACTCGAGCGCCTTCCTGCGCCTGGGCCGCGATTTTCCCGGAATGTGCGTCACCGGTGTCGGATTTGACCGAGATGTCCTGACTCGCGCGGGAATCGAACGGGCGGGCGCATTCGCCGCCGTATCCTCCGGCGACAACTCCAACATCATCTCGGCGCGGGTCGCGCGCGAAACCTTCGGCGTGGAACGCGTGGTCGCCCGCATCTACGACGCCAAGCGCGCCGCCGTCTACGAGCGGCTGGGCATCCCGACCATCGCCACCGTGCCCTGGACCACCGACCGCTTCCTGCGCACCCTCGTCTCCGACCAGGCCACCACCTCGTGGCGCGACCCCACCGGCACCGTCGCGGTCACCGAACTCACCCTGCACGAGGACTGGTACGGCCGCACCGTCACCGACCTGGAGGGCACGATCGGCGCGCGCGTCGCGTTCATCATCCGCTTCGGACAGGGCGTCCTGCCCACCGGAAAAACCGTGCTGCAGGCGGACGACGCCGTCTACATCGCCGCGACCTCGGGCACCGTCGGCGAGGCCGTCGCCCTGGCCACCACCGCACCCGCCCACGAGGACTGATCATGAAGGTAGCCATTGCCGGGGCCGGAGCCGTCGGCCGCAGCATCGCCCAGGAACTACTGCGCGGCGGCCACGAGGTGATGCTGCTCGAACGCCGCCTCGACCATATCGACCCCACCGTCGCCCCCACCGCCGTCTGGGTGCACGCCGACGCGTGCGAACTGGAACTGCTCGAGGAAGCGGATCTGGAGACCTACGAGGTGGTCATCGCCGCCACCGGCGACGACAAGGTGAACCTGGTGTTCAGCCTGCTCGCCAAGACCGAGTTCGGGGTGCGGCGGGTGGTGGCGCGCGTCAACGACCCGCGCAACGAGTGGCTGTTCGACACGTCCTGGGGCGTGGACGTGGCCGTCTCGACACCGCGCCTGCTGGCCTCCCTGGTGGAGGAGGCGGTGTCGGTGGGCGATCTGGTGCGGCTGATGACCCTGCGCCAGGGTCAGGCCAATCTGGTGGAGATCACACTGCCGACCGATACACCGCTGGCGGGCAAGGCCGTTCGCACCCTCGCCATCCCCCGCGACGTCGCGCTGGTGACCATTCTGCGCGGCGGACGGGTGATCGTGCCGCAGGGCGACGACCCGCTCGAAGGGGAAGACGAACTGCTGTTCGTCACCTCCGTGGAAGCCGAGGACGAGCTACGGAAGGCCCTCGGCGTCAACGGTTTCGGCCCCGGCACGGCCGCGACCCCGGCGGAGTTCTCCACCGGAGCCGATTTCGCCTCCTGACAGGCCCCGGACCGGATGCGCCGCGGGCGTCCGATCCGGCCCGGCGCTCAGGACGCGGCCCGCAACTCGGCGCGCAGCTTGTTCAGCGCGCGATGCTGCATGACCCGCACCACGCCCGGACTGGTGCCGATCGCCTCCGCCGTCTCCGCGGCCGTCCACCCCAGCACGATGCGCATGACCAGCACCTCACGATGAGTGGGTGCCAGCACCTTCATGAGTTCCCGGGTGGCGGCTCTGGCCTCCGACGCCAGCGCCCGCTCCTCCGGCCCCGCCTCGGTATTCGGCTCGTCCGGGAACTCCGCCACCGGATAGGCCGGGTGCACCTGCGCCCGGCGGTAGGCGTCGGCCACCTTGTTGGCCGAGATGCCGTAGACGAAGGCCAGGAACGACTTGCCCTGGTCGCGGTAGCGCGGAATCGCCTGCACGGTCGCCAGGCAGATCTCCTGCGCCACATCGTCGGTGGTGACGTGCAGATGGGCCGCGCCGCTCATGCGGGCCGCACAGTAGCGGCGCACCAGCGGATACACGATCCGCAGCATGTCCGATACCGCGTGCTTGTCACCGCTGGCGGCCGGTCCGATCAGCTTCTCCAATTCGGCTGCCGCCCGGCGACTCTCCGACGTCGCCGCACTGTTCTTGGAACCCCGCCCCGCCAGATGCCGGCGCGAGGCGCCCTGCGCCGCCGAACCGCGCCCCTCGTCGCGGATGTCCGACGTCGCCGCTGCCTTGCCCTCGGTAACCAACTCCGGTCCTTTCATCGTTTCCTGTCACAAACGATG
Organism: Nocardia sp. CC201C; assembly: GCF_030010695.1. Taxonomy (NCBI): domain Bacteria; kingdom Bacillati; phylum Actinomycetota; class Actinomycetes; order Mycobacteriales; family Nocardiaceae; genus Nocardia; species Nocardia sp. CC201C. Next base: position 1,693 of record NZ_JASCXP010000129.1, on the reverse strand, counting down.
TTGCTGCGAACCGAAGCGCCGAAATAGGTACCCCAGGGGTGGGTTGGGATCCACCTTTATGCCACCGATGCCCCCAAAGGTGTTGCGTCCGGCGCGCTTCGCGCGATAAGTGCCCCCGGAAACCAGGGCTCGCGCATCAGGGCTTGCGCGCGGGCAGGTGCCCGGCGCGGCGCACCGCCCAGACGGTCACCAGCAGGGCGACCGCCGTCAACGGCCAGCCCATGGCGATGCGGGCCGCGGCCAGCAGCCCCGTGGAGTCGGCGTCGTAGAAGTGGTTCTGCACCACGTAGCGGGCACTGAACACCACCGCCCACACCGCGGTGGCCAGGTCGTAGAGGCGCATGGCCCGGCGGTCGGACCGCCAGTCGCTGCCGTGGCCGTTCAGGAAACCCCAGATGACACCGGCCAGCGGCCAGCGCACCAGCAGCGACAGCACGAACGCGCCCGCGTACACCAGGCTGGCGTAGATGCCGAACAGGAAGAAGCCCTTGGCCTCACCCATGCGGTAGGCGATGAAGGCGCACACGCCCACCCCGAGGAATCCGGAGATGGCGGGCTGGACCGGATCGCGACGCACGATCCGCCAGATCAGAATGGCCGTAGCGACCCCCAGGGCCGCCCAGATGGCGGTGGTGAGGCCGCGCCAGGTATTCACCGGCACGAACACCACAACGGGCAGTGACGAGTAGATCAGGCCACTGAAACCGCCCATCTGCTCGAGCAGCGACTGTTCGACCCGCTCCTCGCGGGCCTCCTCCGCGGCGGCCTCGCGGCCGGCAGCGGCGAGCAGGGCCTGGTCCGCGCCATCGAAAATGGACCGCTCGGCGGCGGCGAGCGCCGCGTCGTCGACGCTGCCCGGCTGCCCGGCGGTGCGGAAGTTCGTACCCTTGTCGTCGCTGCTCGGTATCGGCATGCCTCAGGATTTCTCGTGGAGTTCGTAGTAGGGGTTGTAGATCACCTTGCCGCCGGCGCGTTCACCGATCCGGCCGCGGACCAGAATCCTACGTCCCGGTTCGATGCCGGGGATGCGGCGGCGCCCGATCCACACCAGGGCGATGCTGTCGGTGCCGTCGAAGAACTCCGCCTCGACCTCCGCACCGGCCGCCTTGGGACAGGCTTCGACACTGCGCAGCCGACCCAGCATGGTGACCTCTTCACCCCGTCGACACTCCGACGCCCGACAGGCCCCCGACGCCTCCGACGTCTCGGCGAGTTCCTCGGCGTCCAATCGATCCAGGTCCTCGGTCAGCCGGCGGCTCAACCGCCGGAAATAACCGGAGGGTGTGTCCTTCCCACCCGAGGATGGCATCTCGCACTTCCCTGTAGAGCAAGACGGCGTGGGTCTCACGTCGTCGGGTTTCCCACACGACCGGCTTCGGCCGTACACCGCCACTGTAGAGGTGTGGGCCTGCCCCCGCCACGCGCGCCCGACGTGAGTAGCCTCATCCGGGTGCCCGATCTACCCCGTCCGGCGATCGCCGTCGCTCTGCCCGGAACCGGATCCGACGCCCACTTCGCCCGGCGCGCCTTCGAAACCGCCTGTGCCGCATTCGATCTGCCGTTGCACGCGGTCGACCCGGATGCGCGCGGCGTGGTCGCGAGCTACCGTGCCGCCCTGGACGCCGCCGCCCGCTCCGGGCCGGTGCTGATCGCCGGAATCTCACTCGGCGCGGCCGTCGCGGTCGACTGGGCC
>NZ_JASCXP010000128.1:0-17018 GCF_030010695.1 Nocardia sp. CC201C | reverse complement strand
CGGCCAGCCCCGCCGCGATCGCCCAGACCCCGCCCATGCCGATGCCCACCAGCACGCGTGCCACGATCAGCGCGACCGGGCCCGGGGCCCACGCGGTGCCCAGATTGCCCAGCAGTACCACCGTCATGAGCACCGCCAGCATGGTGCGCCGATCGAACCGTCCGCCCCACGCGGTCAGCAGCGGCGCCGAGATGGCGGCGACCAGCCCGGTCACGGTCAGCGACAGTCCGGCGGTGCCGGTGCTGATGCGCAGCGCCTCGCTCATCGGCGTCAGCAGTCCCACCGGCAGCATCTCCGAGGTGACCACCGTGAAGGTGCCCCCGGCCAGTGCCGTCACCCCGGCCCACCGTCGGGGTCCTGCTGAATGCCGCTGGGGTACAGCCGTATTCGCGACTTCCTCGACATGTTCCATGGAGTCCAGCCAACTGCCCGCGACGGCCGGGAACAACGGCGGAGTCCTCATGGTTCCATGAGCCGGGCTAATGAACCGTCGGTGTGTGTCGGAGGACGTATGGGCAGCCTGGACATTCGTGAACTCGAGGCATTCCTGGCCCTGGCCGACGAATTGCACTTCGGCCGCGCCGGGGAGCGGCTCTACCTGTCGCAGAGCCGGGTGAGCCAACTGCTGCGTTCGCTCGAGCAGCGGGTCGGGGCCACCCTGGTGGAACGCACCAGCCGCCGGGTGCGGCTGACACCGCTGGGCGTCGCGTTCCTGGCCGAGCTGCGGCCCGCGTACACGGCCCTGCACACCGCCCTCGACACCGTCCGCGCCGCCGCCCGCGGCGTATCGGGTACGGTGCGCCTCGGCTTCCAGGGCGCGAGCAACGAGCATCTGACCAGCGCCATCGCGCTGTTCACCACTCGCTATCCGGACTGCGCCATCGAGCTCACCGAGATCGCGCTGTCGGACCCCTTCGGCGCGGTGCACCGGCACCAGGTCGATGCCGCGGTGGTCCTGCTTCCGGTGCGCGAGCCCGATATCGTGCTGGCGCGGGTGTTCTCCCCGCAGCCGGTGTCGGTGGCGGTGCCCAGCGGCCACCGCTTCGCCCGCCGCTCCCGCGTCACGGCCGAGGACCTGGCCGCAACCGCGTTGATCGGCGTGCGCGGCCCGGCCCCGGAGTACTGGCGTGCGGCACAGGCCCCGGCCACCACGCCGACCGGCCGTCCGATTCCCGCGGGGCCGACGGTCGGCACCCTCGAGGAGGGCTTGGCCCTGGTGGCGGCCGGGCGCGGCGCGCTGCTGCTGTGCGATCCCACGGCCGAGTACCACGGCCGCCGTCCCGTCCGCTTCGTCCCGGTCACCGGCCTGCCGCCGTCCCGGCTCGGCCTGATCTGGCACCGCGACCGCGAAACGGCACGCCTGCAAGCCTTCTCGCAGGCACTGGCCGCCACGGCCCCGGCGGACGACACTGCGAGTGCGGCCTCTGCGGTGGCGAGGTCGCGGACATGAGCTTGCCGGACCATCCCCGCCCACCGTCGATACGGCTTCCGATCCGACCGACCCTACCGCTTCAGCGACCGGGCTATCCTGTGACGAGCGCGATATCCGCTGTAGCGGTACGGCTTTGCGCCTACGGGTCCGGCCTGCGCCGGGGTGAGTTGACTCTCAACCCATGGAATCCGAAGGCGTGGCCAGGTTCTACTTCTCCTGTCGTCAAGGAGGATCCGACATGAGCCCGACCAGTCCACGCGCAATGAACGCCGCGAGTGCCGTCCCGAACAATAGAGCCTCGTATGTGGGTTTCGGACTCGCCTGGTTACTCGGGTACGGTGCGTACGCGCTGACCCACGGTGACGATCCCATGCTGGGGATACCTGCCGCCACCGGCCCGGTACTCCTGATCGCGGGAATGTCGACCGCCTCGATCATCACGGTGGTGGTCATGATCCGGGCGCAGCGTGGTGCTCGTGGCCGCGAAGCTGTCGTCGGCTACATGCTGGCCGCTTCGTGGCTGATCGGTTTCGTCGCGCTGTATCTTCTCATCACAGCCCTGAGTGCTGTGATGGACCCCGATCAGGTGCAAACACTGTTGTGGCCCAGCGGTTCCGGACTCGTCGTCGGGATGATCTATCTCGCTGGTGGAGTCGCCTACCACGACATGCCGCAGTTCACTCTCGGCGCGTGGCTCGCGGTGATTGCCTCGGCCGCACTCTTCTTCGAGGGGGCGAACCTGTACTGGGCACTCGCGGTGGCAGGAGGCGGCTATCTCGTCGCCGCGGCGCTGCGGCCGCGCGGCACCACGACGGCGACGGTCGGTGGGGAATCGACGCTCCGATACATCACGAAGTGAGGCGGGAGTCCTAGTCGCGCACGCGGTCGTAGACCACCGCCATGACACCCGATTCGCCGGTCTCCTGGAAGGTCAGCGCCCACTTCGACGACGGCAGTCCGTCCTCGAACAGCCGCTGCCCGCCCCCGGCGATCTCCGGGCAGATCACCAGGTACAGCCGGTCGAGCAGGTCCGCGGTGAGCAGCGGCTTGATCACGCTCGGGCTGGTGTTGACGAGAATGTCGCCGGTGCCTTCGGCCTTCAGTTCCGCGATTACGTCGGCGGTCGGGGCGTTCCGCACGCGGGTGCGTTCCCACGGCGCTTCGCCCAGCGTGCTGGAGAGGACGACCTTGTCGGTGTCGACCAGCCATTTGGCGTAGCCGCGGTCGCGCGGATCGGCGTTCTCGGCGGCGGCGACCGAGGGCCAATAGCCCAGGAAGCCCTCGGCGCTGCCCCGTCCGAGCACCGCCGTGGTGGCGTTCTCGCACATGCGCGACATCTGGTCGCGGGAGACGTCGGTGCCCGCGTAGGGGACGATCGCGCTCAGATCGCCGGGGCCGCCGGGGCCGTTGTAGCGTCCGTCGAGGGTCAGGCTGATGTTGGCGGTGACGGTGCGAGTGCTCATGGCTGTACTTCCTGCGTGGGTTGAGTGGCGATGGTGTCGGCGAGCCTGCCGAGCACCTGGTTCCAGCCGGTTTCGATCCCGGCTACGTAGGGGGCGGCTGCGACGGCCGTATCGGTGAGGGTGAGGTGGAGCCGCAGGCGGGTGCCGTCCGCGACCTCGGTCAGCGTCAGGTCGTAGTGGCCGGTGAAGGAGACGGCTCCGCTCGCGTCCAGGACGGACAGGTCGAAGACGAGGTGCTCGGGCGCGGTCGCGGCCTCGACCCGGCCCGCGGAGCGGTAGTGCGTGCCCTCGGCATCGCGGTAGTCGAGGACGACGCGGCCGCCCGGCTCCGCGTCGAGCACGCATGCGGCGACGCGCAAGGACGGCGGCGACCACCAGGAGCCGAGCAGCGCCGCGTCGGTCCAGTACCGCCAGACCAGGTCGCGGGGCGCGGCCAGGGTGCGTTCGAAGCGGAAGTCGCGCCCGTCGGCCCACCGATCCCGCTGCGCGGCACGGGTTTCCGTATCGATCGCGGCGCGGTAGTGCGCCAGTGCGTCGCGTTCGTCGGCATGCGCCGCCGCGGTATCGGCCAGTTCCCGCAGCCGCTGTGCCAGGTCGTGCAGCGGCGATGTCTCCAGCGCGTAGACGCGCCGCTGCCCGAGCGGGAACACCGTGACGAGACCCGCGCGGGCGAGGGTTTGCAGGTGTTTGGTGGTCTGCGGCTGCCGCAGACCGGTCAGCTGAGCCAGCTCACCGACGGATCGCGGCCGCTCGGCCAGGAGTTCGACCATGCGCCAGCGGGCCGCGTCCCCGAGTACCGATGCGATCCGATCCATGCCCTGAAGTATTCACTGGAGAGAATATTCTTGTCAAGGAATATCTTTTTCCTCGGGGTTCGTCAGGGCGTGTGCCGACGCAGCTCCCGGGCGATGAGCGAGTCCACGAGATCGTTCATTTCCTCGACCAGTGCGGAAGCGCCGCCGCCGTGAGCGAGATTGCGCAGCTCCAGCGGATCGGTCACGCGGTCGTAGAGCTCGTACTCGAATTCGCCGCGCGGGCCGTCGATCCGCTCGGGGGTGGAGTAGCGGGCGAAGCTGTAGCGCGGCGTCACCGTGCCGCGCAGGCAGTACCTGCTGCCGGGTGGTTGTCCGCCACTGGATTTCGCGTCCGAGGTGAGCAGCAGTGCCTCGCGCACGGTACCGGACGGATCGGCCAGCAGCGGGGACAGATCGTGGCCGGGTCCCGTTGCCGCGCCGCCGATTCCGGCCAGCGCCGCCAGCGTCGGCACCAGATCGACATGGGAGGACAGCGCCTGCGTGGTGCTGCCGTGCGTGGCGGAACGACGCGGATCGGCGATGACCAGTGGTACGCGGTTGTTCTCGCGGTAGATCATCGCGCCCTTCTGGCGCAGCCCGTGTGCGCCGCCGAGCTCGCCGTGGTCGGCCACCCGCACCACCACGGTGTCGGCCGCGGACCCGGCCCCGTCCAGGGCGTCGAGCACCCGTCCGGTCAATTCGTCGGTGCGGCGCAGCAATTCGAGGTACCAGTTACCCCATCGCCGCCACTGCAGCCGGGCGGCGGGGGAGTCCACCTCGGTCGGCATCACCCCGCCCACCACGTCGTTGAGTGTGCGCCAGGTGCTCTGTACGCGCGGTTTGGTGGAGAGGTCGGATTCGAAATTGGGCGGCACCTCCGCGCCGTGGTCCGGCACGTCCTCGAGGCGGTAGAAGCGCGGGCAGAACATCATGTCGTGCGGATTCACCATGCTCACCACGCACAGCCAGGGCGTGCTGTCGCCGCCGTGCCGGTGCAGCCAGTCGGTGGCGTGCGCGACGACCACCGGATCCTCGTGCAGGCCCGCGTTCGGGCCGCCACCGTCCAGGATGTCGATGGCCTCGTCGAAACCGTACGCGGCCAAGGCCGTCGGCTCCGGTCCCACGGAGCCGGAGAGATGCCATTTGCCGATGTACGCGGTGTGGTAGCCGGCATCTCGGAGTAGGGTGCCGAGGGTGGGGATGGCGGTGTCGAGATCGGGATTCCAGGTCTGCACCGCGCCGAGCACGGCACCCAGCAGATCCTCGCTACCCTGCACATTGTCTTTGACGCCGCTCGCCGGGGCGTGCAGTCCGGTGAAGACGGCCGAGCGCGCGGGCGAGCACGGAGCGGTGGGGGTGTGGTGCATGGCGAATCGCACGCCCCGGGCTGTCAGCCGGTCGCTGGCGGGCAGCGTGAACCCCTGGGGTAGAACCACATCCGCTCGTTCCTGGTCGGTCATGACCACCAGGATGTTGGGCCGGTCCGGCGGTGCCGCCTGCGCCGCGGGTGCGAGCGCGCCCCGCAGTATCGGCACCGCGGCAGGGGCGGCGGCCAGCATGGCGAGCATGCGGCGGCGATCCAGCCGGTTGGTGGTCACGGACGGTTCGGAGCTGTGTGCGGACATGGCGCATTCCTTGCTTGAATAGCCACTGCTACTCGAATAGCGTTCACTATGTGAATGACGACGCCAACGTAGCACGGAAGCGCCTGAGCCGCGCGGACGCCAAGGCCCGCACCCGAGAACTACTGCTCGACGCGGCGGAACAGGTGTTCGCGCGCAAGGGTTTCGCGGGAGCGTCCGTGGAGGAGATCGCCGAGACGGCGGGCTATTCGATCGGCGCGGTCTATTCGAACTTCGGCAGCAAGGACAAACTCTTCACCGAACTGCTCTCCAGCCGCGCCGGGGGCCGCGTCCAGCAGGCCGCGCACCTGCTCGCCGACGGCGACGATACGAATCCGCTTGCCGCCCTGGGGAAGCTGCTGGTCGACGTGGCCGACAAGGACCGCGACTGGGCCCCCTTGCAGGCCGAGTTCTGGCTCTACGCCATCCGCAATCCGGATGCCATGGACGCCCTCGCCGCCCGGCTGCGCCGCCCGCTCGACGGGCTGACCGCCCTGCTGACCGGCGAACTCGGCGCGCGCGGCCTCCAGGACGCGGTACCCGCCGATATGCTCGCCACCATTGTCTTCGCCCTGTTCCGCGGGTTGGTGCAACAGCGGCGGCTGGACCCCGCCTCGGTATCCGACGAGACCTTCACCCAGGCGCTGCGCTGGCTGCTCGCCGGTATCGAAACGACTCGCGACCGATAGCATCCGCGCTCGACAGCACGCGCGCTCGACAGCACGCGCGACCGACAGCACCTGTGTTCGATTCGGCTCGCCCGACCGATTCAGCCGGACTGACCGCGGAACCAGGGATCGTTGGAGTTGAGCGCGGTGAGCAGCAGCCGGATGGCGGCCACCCGGCGCTCCGTGCCGGGCAGTTGATCCAGGGCGCATTCCGGATCGGCGGGCGGGCCGAGGTGGGTGCAGCCGCGCGGGCAGTCCTCGATGGCCTCGGAGAGATCCGAGAACGCCTTGATCACATCGTCGGGCGTGATGTGGGCCAGGCCGAAGGAGCGCACACCCGGGGTGTCGACGACCCAGCCCCCGTCGGGCAGCGGTAGCGCCACCGACTGGGTGGAGGTGTGGCGGCCCTTGCCCACCCCGGACACCTCGCCCGTGGCCCGATCCGCGTCGGGGACAAGGCGATTCACCAGCGTGGACTTCCCCACGCCGGAATGGCCGATGAAGGCGGTGAGCTTGTCGTGCAGCAGCTCCCGCACCGGTTCGACCGGATCCTCGATGCCGCCGTAGACGATGGCGAGATCCAGATCCCGGAAGGCCGAGGCGAATTCGGATTCGGCCACCAGATCGTGTTTGGTGAGGCACAGAATCGGTTGCAGCCCACCGACAAACGCGGCCACCATGGCGCGTTCCACGAATCCGGTGCGGGGCGGCGGATCGGCCAGTGCCACCACGATGAACAGCTGTTCGGCATTGGCCACCACGACGCGCTCGAACGGATCGGTGTCGTCGGCGGTGCGGCGCAGCACCGTCGAGCGGTCGGCCACCCGCACGATGCGTGCCAGGGTGTCCGGTTTGCCGGAGAGATCGCCGACCACCTCCACCTGATCGCCGACCACGATCGGGGTGCGCCCGAGTTCGCGGGCGCGCATGGCCACGATGGGTCGGTCCGGATCGCCGTCCAGGACACAGCCCCACCGGCCGCGGTCGACCGAGACGACCATGGCCGGTGCGGCGTCCAGATGCCGGGGCCGCGTCTTGGTGCGGGGACGGGAACCCCTGCCCGGGCGCACCCGGACATCGGATTCGTCGTACTCGCGCCGCCTCAGCGGACCACTCCCGAATCGGCCAGCATGCCCTCCCAGAGGGGCACGAAGTTCGGCAGGGTCTTGGCGGTGGTGCCGATGTCCTCGATCTCGATGCCGGGCACCGCCAGGCCGAGAATCGCTCCGGCCGTGGCCATCCGGTGATCGGCATAGGAATGCCAGATGCCGCCGGAGAGCGGGGTCGGATCGATGATCAGGCCGTCCTCGGTCTCGGTGACCTTGCCGCCGAGCCGGTTGATCTCGGTCGACAGCGCCGCGAGCCGGTCGGTCTCGTGGCCGCGCAGATGCGCGATGCCGCGCAGCCGCGACGACGAATCCGCCAGCGCGGCCAGCGCCGCCACCGTCGGGGTCAGCTCGCCTACATCGTGCAGGTCGATATCGATGCCCGCCAGCCGATCCGGGCCGCGCACGATCAGGGTGCTGTCGTAGAAGCGGGCCTCCGCCCCCATCCGCACCAGAATCTCGCGGATCACGTCACCCGGCTGGGTGGTGAGCCGCGGCCAGTGCGGAATGCTCACCTCGCCGCCGGTCACCGCGGCCGCCGCCAGGAACGGGGTGGCATTGGACAGATCCGGCTCCACCTCCCAGTCCACCGCGCGAATCGGTCCGGGCCACACCGTCCAGGTCTGCGGTCGGCGCGGATCCTCGGGCGCGTCCACCCGCACATCGGCCTGCCGCAGCATCTGCACCGTCATCTCGATATGCGGCATGGACGGCAGCGGCGCACCCTGGTGGTTCACCGTGATGCCCTGCTCGAACCGCGCCGCCGACAGCAGCAGCCCCGAGACGAACTGCGAGGAACCCGACGCGTCGATGGTGACCGGGCCGCCGCGCAGCGCCCCGGTGCCGTGCACCACGAAAGGCAGTGCGCTGCCGTCGATATCGACACCCAGCGTGCGCAGCGCGTCCAGGATCGTCCCCAGCGGCCGGACCCGGGCCTGCTCGTCCCCGTCGAAGGCCACGTCGCCGCGCGCCAGCGCCGCCACCGGCGGCAGGAACCGCATGATCGTCCCCGCCAGTCCGCAGTCCACCGTCGCGGCGCCGAGCTCGGCGGCGGGCGTCACCGCCAGCGTGTCGGCATCCCCTTCGACCGCCACGCCCAGGGCCCGCAGCGCGTCGATCATGAGGTTGGTGTCCCGGCTGCGCAGCGCGCCGGTGATGGTGGACGGCCGATCCGCCAGCGCGGCGAGGATCAGGGCGCGATTGGTGATGGATTTCGATCCGGGCAGGGTCACGGTCGCGTGTACGGGGACATCGACATGGGGCGCGGGCCAGAAAGTCACCCACCAATACTCTCACTACCGCCACCGTCCGACTCTCCGAGTACTCGGCACGCGGCGTACTCGGCACGCGGCGGAGAGCTTCTCCGCCTCTCCGCGTATTCGGCGCACGACGGAGCGTCGTCGGCGGTTGTGGACGCGGACCGGGGGTTGGGGTGGTGGTTCGACTCCGGGCGCACCCGGTGCGTTGCCCCGAACGTTGCGAGACCAGTTGTCGCGGGGAGTGATGGGGCGGTCGCCGTCCTGCGGATACCCGGCGAGTCCGGTCCCGCACGGGGACCGGACTCGGTTGTCGGTGCCGGGCTCTACTTGTGGCGGCCGTGGAGGAAGGGGACCAGCTTGCGGAGGAGCTTCATGGTGCGGTCGGTGCGACTGTAGGAGAGCAGGGCCATGCCGGGAATCGTGAAGCGCTGCACCGCGATGGAGTGCGGGCGGGTGAATTCCAGCATGCCGGGCGCGCCGTGGATGCGGCCGATGCCCGAATCGCCGACGCCGCCGAAGGGCAGGGCGGCGATGGCGGCGAAGCCGAGCACCGAGTTCACCGAGGTGCAGCCCACGGAGAGGCGGCGGGCGATCTCGAGGCCCTGCTTCTTTGAGTAGACCGCCGAGCCCAGGCCGTACTTGTTGTTGTTGGCGAGCTTGATGGCCTCGTCGACGCCGTTGACCGTCTTGATGGTGACGGTCGGGCCGAAGGTCTCCTCGCACACGGCGTCGGAGGATTCGTCGGCGTCCACGATGACGACCGGGGCGATGTAGGGACCCTGCACCGACTCCGGCCCGCCGAGCACGGCCTTGCCGCCGTTCTTCAGCGCGTCCTCGATATGGCGGCGCACGATGTCGACCTGCGCCGGCATGGTCATCGGCCCGTAGGACGCCTTGTCGTCGGAGCCGGGCTTGATATCGGTGAGAATGCGCTTCACCTCGGCGACGAACTCGTCGGCGACGGACTTGTCCACGTACACGCGCTCGACACCGGCGCAGGTCTGGCCGCTGTTGGCGGTCGCGCCCCAGGCCACCGCGTCGGCGGCGGCCTTGATGTCGGCGTCGGCGGCCACGATCACCGCGTCCTTGCCGCCGCACTCCAGCAGCACCGGGGTCAGCGTTTCGGCCGCCGCGGCCATGATCTTCTTGCCGGTGGCGGTGGAACCGGTGAAGGCGATCTTGTCGACTCCGGCCCGCACCAGGGCCGCACCCGTCGCGCCGAAGCCGTTGACCGTGGTGAAAACACCGTCCGGCAGTTCCGGATTGGCCTCGGCGAAGGCGGCGGCGAAGAAATTGCCGATGCCGGTGGAGAACTCACTCGGCTTGAACACCACCGCGTTTCCGGCCGCCAGCGCGTACGCGATGGAGCCGTTCGGGGTGTAGACCGGGTAGTTCCACGGGCCGATGACACCGATCACGCCGAGCGGGCGCTGTTCCAGATGCGCGGCGAAGTTCGCCATCAGCGCGCCGGGGGAGACCTTCTTGGCCTTGAGCACCTTCTCGGCGTTCTTGGCCGCCCAGGAGATGTGCTCCAGCGCCAGCATGAGTTCGAGGAAGGCGTCGTCGCGCGGCTTGCCGTTCTCGGCGTGGATGAGCTCGCACAACGCATCGGACTTCTCGACCAGCTTGCTGGTCCAGCGCAGCAGGTGCTTCTTGCGCTCGTCGTAGGAGAGCGCGCCCCAGGTGGCGGCGGCGGTACGGGCCTTGGCGACCGCAGCCCGCACGGCGTCCTCATCGTCGATCCGGTACGTGGCCAGCGTTTCGCCGGTGGCCGGGTTGACGGATGTCAGTGATTCGTCCCGCTCGGTGACGGCGGTTTCGGTGGTAGACATGTGCGGCGATCCCTTGGTGAGAATGTGATGGGGAGAACGTCTCACACCCGCCAACTGAAGTCAATTGCCATCAGTTTGGAATTTGCCTCCGCTCCGCTCCGGCGTGTTCGCGGCCCTGCAAGCTCGGTTCTTCCCTCCCTCCGCTTCGCTCCCCCGCTCCGCTCGGTCCAGAACCGAGCCGGGCCGCGAACCGGGCGGTTGTCGGTGCCCGATGGCAGCATGGTCCACATGTGCGGTAGGTACGCGACCACGACGAATCCGGCGTCGCTGGCCGTCGAGCTCGACGCCATCGACGAAACCGACGACACCGGGACCCCCAACTACAACGTGGCCCCCACGAATCAGGTGGTCACGGTGGTGGAGCGGCACGACCGCGAGCATCCGGAGGAAGCCGCCCGGCTACGCGTCCGGATGATGCGCTGGGGCCTGATCCCGCCGTGGACCAAGGCCGCCGAGCCGGGCGTGCCCGCCAAGGGCAAGCCGCTGTTCAACGCCCGTGCCGACAAGGCCGCCACCACCGCCTCGTTCCGCGACGCGGTGAAGAAGCGCCGCTGCCTGGTGCCCATGGACGGCTGGTACGAGTGGGTCACCGACGTGGACGAGCAGGGCAAGGCCGTGAAGCGGCCCTTCTTCATGTCGCGTGCCGACGGTGAGCGGCTCTACATGGCGGGCCTGTGGTCGGTCTGGCGCGACCGCGAGGTGCGGGATTCCGAACCACTGCTCTCCTGCACCATCCTGACCACCGACGCGGTCGGCGACCTCACCGAGATCCACGACCGCATGCCGCTGCCCATGCCGCGCGAGCACTGGGACGCCTGGCTGGACCCGGACCATCCGGCCCCCGCGGAACTCCTGGAAACGCCTGCCCCGCAAGACATCGCGGACATTATCGCGCGCCCGGTGCCGATGCTGGTGAACAGTGTCAAGAACAACGGCCCGGAACTGCTGGGCAAGGTCGGCGAACAGGCAGGCCAGATCAGCCTGATGTAACCGAGCGTGTAACAAGAGTGCCCGCCGCTGTTCACGACTGGCACGGGGTGTTCGCGGCCCGGCTCGATTCTGGACCGAGTGGAGCGGGGGAGCGAAGCGGAGGCAAATCAGACACAGCTCAGACTTTGCACTTGACCGAGTCCAGCGCGAAGGAGATGCCGCATTTGGCCACGCCCGCGATGGTGTCGATGACCTTGGTGGCCAAGCCGCCGCCCAGGTTCTCGGCCTTCTCGATGTTCTTGTCCTTCTTCGGCTCCCCGGACGGGCCGGGATCGCTGCCGAGCGGGTAGTTCGGATTCGCCGGGGCGGTCAGCACCAGCCCGGGCGCCGCATGCGCGGTGGCGGCGGTCGCCAATCCGGGACCCACGATGAGGACCGCCGCGCCACAGACGGCGATCCCGACGGTGCGTACACGCTGACGGGGGGACATACCGCATCACATCCTCGGGTCGAACGACTGTTGTCGGTGAACTGCGGAACTGCGAGCGCGTCCTCAAGTAACGCACACATCCGGCGCGAACCCGAGGATCCGCGCCGGACGCGTCGTATTACGCCCCGGACTCGGCTGACACCATGGACCCGGCTGACACCATGGACTCGGCCACGACTAGGCGATGGTCTTCGCCGCCGCCGCGACCTCCGCCTCGGCCCGTTCGTCCTCGGTGCGCGCCTGGATGCCGCCCGCCGTGCGCAGCGGCACCTCCTTCCAGAACGCCACCAGCAGCAGCGCGATCACCGACACCCCGGCGGCCACCAGGAACACGGTGTCCATGGCGTCGGCGAATCCGGCCTTGAACGGTGCGGCCAGGGTCGGATCCAGCTGCTGGATGATCGAGCTGTCCTGCATGACCTCACCCGCCGCCGAGTGATCCTGCCGGGCCAGCCCGGTGGCCAGCGCCCGGTCGGCCGGATTGTCGCTGCGCGCACCGGCCATCACCGCGGCCTGGAATTCCGGCCGCGCCGACGCCGCCCGCAGCTCATCGGAGATGTTCGGGGTGAGTTGCGAGAACAGAATGGACAGGAAGACCGCCACGCCGAGCGTGCCGCCGATCTGCCGGAAGAAGGTCGCCGCCGCGGTGGAGACGCCCATATCCTTCGGCGGCAGCGCGTTCTGCAGGGCCAGCATCAGCGGCTGCATGAGATTGCCGAGGCCCAGACCGGTGATGGCCATGAAGACCATGACCACCCACAGCTCGGTATCGGCCGAGACGAGGTGCAGCAGGAACATGCCCAGCGTCACCAGCACCGCGCCGATGGGCGGGAACCAGCGGTAGCGCCCGGTGCGCGAGATGAGCTGGCCGGAGATGATCGAGGCCGTCATCATGCCGAGCACCAAGGGCAGCATCTGCATGCCCGCCAGCGTCGGACTCGAGCCCTGCACCACCTGGAGGTACTGCGGCAGCAGGGTGATGCCGCCGAACATGGCCATGCCGACCACGAACGAGATCACCACACCCAATGCGAAGGTGGAGTTCTTGAAGGTGCGCAGCGGAATCAGCGCGGCATCGCCCTGCCGGGCCTCCACCGCGATGAAGCCCAGGATGCCGAGTGCGCCGATGAGGTAGCAGGCCAGGGAACCCCCGCTGCTCCAACCCCATTCGCGGCCCTGCTCGGCCACCACCAGCAGCGGCACGATGCCGATGGCGAGCATGAGCACGCCGAACCAGTCGACCGGCACCTTGGACCGTTCCACCTTGGGCAGTCGCAGCACCCGCGACACCACGGCCAGCGCCACCAGGCCGATCGGCACGTTCACCAGGAACACCCAGCGCCAGCCGGTGATGCCGAAGATCTCGTTCTGTCCGGAGATCAGGCCGCCCAGCACCGGCCCCACCACGCTGGAGGTGCCGAAGACGGCCAGGAAGTAGCCCTGGTAGCGGGCGCGTTCCCGGGGGCTGACGATATCGCCGAGGATGGTGAGCGCCAGCGACATCAGCCCGCCCGCACCCAGGCCCTGGAATGCCCGCGCCGCCGCGAGCTGGTACATCGACTGGGCGAGGGTGCACATGAGCGAGCCCGCGATGAACAGGGTGATGGCGGCCAGGTAGAAGGGCTTGCGCCCGTACATGTCCGAGAGCTTGCCGTAGAGCGGGGTGGCCAGCGTGGCGGTGATCAGGTAGGCGGTGGTCACCCACGCCTGGAGCGAATACCCCTGCAGGTCATCGGCGATGGTGCGGATGGAGGTGGAGACGATGGTCTGGTCCAGCGCACCCAGCAGCATGCCGAGCATGAGTCCGCTGACGATGGTGAGGATCTGTCTGTGGGTGAAACCCGCGGAGTTCGGTGTATCGGTGGTGGCTGTCACGGATGTCTCTCTGCCGCTTGGGAGTTCGGATAAAGGCTGGTGAGCAGGGCGCTGCGGGTGGTCTCGTAGTCGTCCACGAAGCGCCGCAGCAGGGCGGCGAAGGTCTCGCGGTCGGCGCTGGTCCAGTCGGCCAGCATGAGCCGCAGCGACTGGTTGCGCCGGGCGCGGATCTCGGCCGCGGCCGCGTGTCCGGCGTCGGTGACCGACAGCACGCTGACGCGTCCGTCGGTGGGGTCGGCGCGGCGTTCCAGGAAGCCGCGCTTGACCAGGTTGGCGACCTGTCGGCTGACGGTGGAGGCGTCGGAGTAGAGCGTTTCGGCCAGCGCGCCCGAGCGCATCGGCCCCGCACAGATCAGCTGGAACAGGATGGCGAAGGCGGCCGGTTCGACCTCGCCGTCGCTGGCCGCGGCGATCTGGGCGTTGGTGCGGTCGCGCAGGCGGTGCAGGCGGATGAGCTGCCGGGCGACATCGTCGATGAGCGCCTCGGGGATATCGGCTGACGGCGCGTGGACGCCGGGAGCCGGGGATGCGGACATGTTTCGGCACACCTCCTTTGCTTGGGCTGTACAACTATTTGTATCAGACAATTAGTTGTAGAAAACAAATATGCGCGAAGATCCATGCCCACCCGGCGCGGGCGGTTCGACGGGGAAGGGTCAGCCCGCGGTGACGGACGCGGTGACCGCTCCCGTCAGGCGCACCAGATCCTCCGGTGCGACCTCGATCTCCAGCCCGCGCTTACCGGCGCTGCACAGCACCCGATCCCATATCAGCGCCGACTTGTCGAGCACGGTCGGCAGCCGCTTCTTCTGCCCCAGCGGCGAGATGCCGCCCAGTACATAGCCGGTGGTGCGCTCGGCCTTGGCCTTGTCGGCCATGGTGGCCTTACCGCCGCCCAGCGCCGCGGCCACCGCCTTCAGCGACAGCGTGTTCGGCACGGGCAGCACCGCCACCGCCAGACCCGCGCCCACCTCGATCACCAGGGTCTTGAAGATCTGCTCGGCGCGCACGCCCAACTCCTCGGCCAACGCCGCCACCGCCTCCGCGCCGTAGGAATCGCTGCGCGGATCGTGGTGGTAGGAGTGCACCCGGTGCTCGACCTGCGCCTGCACCAGGGCGCGGATCGCGGGAGTGGAAGCGGCGGCCATAGCCGGTCAGCCTAGAACGCCGCGCCCCGGCGGCGACACCGGTTTTCCGCACCCGGGAACACGGCGACCACCCGGCATGTTGCACGCCATGCGCGACCGATGCCACGCGGTCGGCGGAGTGTGCGAAGGAGATGCCCAGGTGACCGTTCTGGTGGACACCCGCCCGCGGACGGCGCAGGCCCGCTCGACCGGGACCGTGCCGCTCATCCGCATTCCCCGCCCCGCGACCGATGCCGGTTTCGCGGTGCTCACCCCGCTCGCGGTAGATTCACAAGCTACGGCGATCGAAGGGATGAGCGTGACGAGCGACGACGAAATGGCTGTCGATCGCCCAGGCGATGACGATACGGCCATGAACGAGGGCATCGACGACCCAGCGGTCGCCGACGACAACGACGAGGAATCCGGCGCGGTCCGCAGCACCGCCAGCGACGCCGATCTGGCCGCGCGCTTCGAGCGCGACGCGCTCCCGCTGCTCGACCAGCTCTACGGCGCGGCCCTGCGCATGACCCGCAATCCGGCCGACGCCGAGGATCTGGTGCAGGAGACCTTCGCCAAGGCGTACCAGGGTTTCCGCTCTTTCCGGGAGGGCACCAACCTGCGTGCCTGGCTGTACCGCATCCTCACCAACACCTACATCAACTCGTATCGGAAGAAGCAGCGCCAGCCCGCGCAGTATCCGACCGACGAGATCACCGACTGGCAGCTGGCCGCCACCGCCGAGCACACCTCGACGGGCCTGCGCTCGGCCGAGATGGAAGCGCTCGAGGCGTTGCCGGACGACGACATCAAGCGGGCTTTACAGGAGCTTCCGGAGGAATTCCGGATGGCGGTCTACTACGCGGACGTAGAGGGCTTCCCCTACAAGGAAATCGCCGAGATCATGGGTACCCCGATCGGCACCGTGATGTCCCGCCTGCACCGCGGCCGCAAGCAACTCAAGGGCCTGCTCGCCGACGTGGCGCGGGAACGCGGATTCAACCGATCGGGTAGCGCGCGTCAGGAGGTAACCCAGTGAGCGACGATATGGACCTGGACTGCTCGGCGGTACTCGCCGATGTGTGGCTGATCCTGGATGGCGAATGCGATCAGGCCACCCGCGATCGTCTCCAGCACCATATGGACCACTGCTCCCCGTGCATCGAACAGTACGGTCTGGAGGAGAAGCTCAAGAGCCTGCTCAACCGCAAGTGCGGCGGCGACAAGGCCCCCGACACCCTGCGCCAGCGCCTCACCATGGAGATCCGGACGACCTACACCCAGGTGGAGACGCGGCGGATCGAATCGGGCGAATAGCCCGCCCGCGGACCCCGGAAAGAGCTGAGCGGCACGTTTTCCTCTGCTGGAAAACTGTGCCGCTCAATGCTTTTCAACGCAAGCCTACCGGCTCAGGCGTTCGGCCGCTTGCCGTGGTTGGCGCCGTTCTTGCGGCGGCTGCGCTTCTTACGTCCACGCTTACCCATCGGTAGTCTCCCTTCTGATTGAAGGCCATTCTTTCATGTGTGGTTGGCTGTACCGGCAGCGGTACCGCGGTATCACAGGCCGACCGGAGACAAGGGGTGTCATGGCTGAGGAAGTCCTCGCGGAGATGGTGTCGACCGTTCAGGAGATCCTGGTCTCGGTCGGCGACAAGGTGAAGGTCAACGACCCGGTCATCATGCTCGAGTCCATGAAGATGGAGATCCCCGTCGTGGTGGAGTCCGACGGCACCGTCGCCTCCATCGATGTGACGGTCGGCCAGGTGCTGCAGAAAGGCGACCTCATCGCGACCATCGCCTGAGCGAACCCCTTCCCGGACAATCCCTTCCCGGGGCCCGCGTGGGAACATACTCCCGACGCAGGTGAAGGAGCGTGGCTGAAATTGTCGACACTGAGCGAGCTGCTGGCCGAGCACACGGATCTGCCGGGTGCGGCCGTCGATCATCTCCAGCGGGTGGTGGGTGACTGGCAATTGCTGGCCGACCTGTCGTTCGCGGACCTGACGCTCTGGGTCGGCGCCGGGCCGGTCTCCGACGGCGCGGATGTGGTATGCGTCGCCCAGTGCCGCCCGACCACCGCACCCACCGTGCACCCGGAGGACCTGGTCGGCGGCCTGGCCGCCCACGATGACCACCATCAGGTGTTCGACGCGCTGATCAGCGGCGATATCGTGCGCGTCGACGTCGACAGCGAGGCCACCGGCGTCTACCACCCGCATCCGGTGCACGCCGTCCGCGAGGCCATTCCGGTGCGGGTCGGCGACGATGTGATCGCCGTGCTCGGCCGCGACACCGATGTACAGCGCCGCAAGATGCGCTCCAATCTCGAGGTGGCGTACATGTCGTGCGCCGACGACCTGTGCCAGATGGTCAACGACGGCACCTTCCCCACGCTCGAGGACCGCACCGGCTCGCACTCCA
>NZ_JASCXP010000127.1:0-17021 GCF_030010695.1 Nocardia sp. CC201C | reverse complement strand
CGCCGGTCCTGAGCGCACCCGCGCGCCGGCGGATGCGCCGGATCACTCCTGCTGGTTGCGCTGGTAGATGTCGGGGATGCCGTCGGCGTCCTCGTCGACGTTCTCGGCCTCGTACAGGCGGCGGTAGATACCGTTGCGGCGTTTGATCAGGACGGCGGCCCCGCCCGCGGCGATGAGGGAACCGACCAGGACCGCCGCCTTGATGTGGTCGGAATCGGCGGGGAAGGACAGTTCGCCGATGAGCAGGCTGACGGTGAACCCGATTCCGGCCAGGGCGGAGAGGGCGAAGACATCGGCCCATTGCAGGTCCGGGTTCAGTTGCGCGCGAGTGAATTTCACCGCCAACCAGGTGCCGCCGAAGATGCCGACGACCTTGCCGAGGACCAGGCCGAGCACCACGCCGAGCGACTCGGGTCGGGTGAACACCTCGCCCAGCGCTGAGGTCGACAGCGTCACCCCGGCGGCGAAGAGGGCGAACAGCGGGGCCGCGATACCGGCCGAGATGGGGCGCAGCAGGTGGGCGGCGTGCGCGGCGGGCGTCTCCGACTCCCCCTGGTCCGGGGTGGCGCGCAACAGCAGCCCCATGCACACCCCGGCCACCGTGGCGTGCACCCCGCCCACGTAGGTCAGCGCCCAGATGGTGATGCCGAGCGGCACGTACCACCACCATCCCCGCACCCGGAAACGTTGCAGCGCGGCGAATACCGCGAGGCCGACGACGGCTCCGCCGAGGGCGAGGAGTTTCAGGTCGTCGGCGAAGGCGACCGCGATGACGGCGATGGCGCCGAGATCGTCCACGACGGCCAGCGTCAGCAGGAAGGCGCGCAGCGCGGCGGGCAGATGGGTGTTCAGCACGGCGAGGACGGCCAGCGCGAAGGCGATGTCGGTGGCCATGGGCACCGCCCAGCCCGCCATGTCACCGCCGCTGCTGCCGGTCACGGCCAGATACACCGCGGCGGGCAGAACCATGCCGCACAGCGCCGCGACCACCGGTAGCGACGCGGTTGCCGGAGTCCGAAGCTCGCCGATGACGAGCTCACGTTTCAATTCGATTCCGGCGACCAGGAAGAAGATCGTCAGCAGCCCGTCCGCGGTCCAGTGGGCGACCGAGAGGTCCAGCCCGAGCGCGCCGATCCCGAAGTGGAGGTCACTGATCCGCGTATACCACTCGGCCCACGGGGAATTCGCCCAGACCAGCGCGAGCACGGCGGCCGCCAGCAGCAGCAGGCCGCCGACGGTCTCCGTGCGCAATGCCGTCGCCAGCGCCGATCGCTCGGACCAGGACGGCAATCCGAGAAACACCCTGCGCTCGCGCGGAGCGGCAGCCATGAACAACCTCCGGGGGCGTCGACGTGAGGGCACCTCGCCCCTGACCGCCGACCAGACTTCCCGGCACACCCCGCGTTCGTTGACGCGTTATTAACACCCTAACGGCCACTGTCTGGAATGTCTTCTTCGTGGTGGGAAATCCGGCCCGCCACCGGCCCGATACCGCCCTCGACATGCATTCGACGCGCATTTGCCATATGGTTGCCGAACACCGGTCGACCGCCCCGGGGCTATTCGACTTGCCCCGGGGGGATCTTTACGGCATTCTTACACCCACAAGGGGAGCCGGGAAGCCTGGTCGGCACGTGATGCACGTACGTGAATCACGGTGGAACGATCAAGGAGCTTCTCATGCAACATCTTTCGTCGACGCGCGCCCCATTCCGCCCGGCATCCGCCGGGCATGCGTGAATTCCTCACGGCGACACTGACTTTTCCCACCGTTGTCTTCAGCTTCGCGCTGATCGTCGTCGTCGCGTACTGGCTCGCCGTGCTGGCCGGTGGGGCCGATCCGGATCTGTTCGACACCGATTCCGACACCGGCGGTTCTGCCATCGGTGACCGGTGGGGTCTGAGCGGGGTGCCGGTCTCGATCATCGTATCCATCATCGTCGCGCTGGCCTGGTTCCTGTGCCTGGCCGGGGCGACCCTGACCCGGGAGTTGAATCTCACCGGCTTCCTCGCCTTCTGCGCCGGTGTCGCCGTATTCGTGGTGGCCGTTCCGGTGTCCGTGCTGGGCACCAGGGTCATCGTCGTACCGCTGCGCCGCCTGTTCGCACCCGCGGCGGAGCCCAGCAGGAATGACCTCGTCGGTCGGGTGTGCGTCATCCGCACCGGCCGCGTCGGACCGGATTTCGGTCAGGCGGAACTGATTTCGCCCGACGGCTCGTCGGCGATCATCCAGGTTCGCCAGAGCGCCCAACATGCCGCCGAAACACCACTCGCACACGGTGTTTCCGCAATCGTCTACGACTACGACTCGGCCACCGAGACCTTCTGGGTGGCCCCACTGGAGGGGATCTGATGTCTACCATCGCAATCGGCCTGGGAGTCCTGGTGGCTCTCGCACTCGTGATCGGCATTGCCGCGCTGTTCATCGTGAGCAGCCTGTTCAAGAAGGTGGAACAGGGCCGCGCTCTGATCATCTCGAAGATGCGCCGGGTGGACGTCACCTTCACCGGCGCGGTGGTGCTGCCGGTGCTGCACAAGGCCGAGTACATGGACATCTCGGTGAAGACCATCGAGATCGACCGGGTCGGCCGCGACGGGCTGATCTGCCGCGACAATATCCGCGCCGATATCCGCATCACCTTCTTCGTGCGGGTCAACAAGACCGTCGAGGATGTGGTCAAGGTCGCGCAGGCCATCGGCACCGCCCGCGCCAGCGACCAGTCCACGCTGCAGGAGCTGTTCGCCGCCAAGTTCTCCGAGGCGCTCAAGACGGTGGGCAAGCACCTCGACTTCGTCGACCTCTACACCAAGCGCGACGAGTTCCGCGACCGCATCATCGCGGTGATCGGCACCGACCTCAACGGCTACAGCCTCGAGGACGCCGCCATCGACTACCTGGAGCAGACGCCGCTCGCCCAGCTCGACGCCCAGAACATCCTGGACGCGCAGGGCATTCGCAAGATCACCGAACTCACCGCGGTGGAACACGTGCGCACCAACGAATTCCGGCGCAACGAGGAGAAGGAGATCACCCGCCAGAACGTGCAGGCGCGCGAGGCGGTGCTGGAGCTGGAGCGCCAGCAGGCCGATGCCGAGATCCGCCAGCAGCGCGAGGTGGAGACCATGCGCGCCCGGGAGGAGGCCGAGATCGCCCGCGTCCAGGCCGAGGAGCGGCTGCGTTCGCAGACCGCGCATCTGCGCACCGAGGAGTCCCTGGGCATCCAGCAGGAGAACATGGGCCGCGAGATCGCCGTCGCGGAGAAGAACCGCGAACGCGTGATCGCCGTGGAGGCCGAGCGCATCGAGAAGGATCGGCTGCTCGAGGTCACCGCCCGCGACCGCGAGGTGTCCCTCGCCCGGATCGCCGCCGACCGCGAGGTGGAGACCGAGAAGCGCACCGTCGCCGAGGTGGTGCGCGAGCGCATCGCGGTGGACAAGACCGTGGCCGAACAGCAGGAGCAGATCAACCGGCTGCGCGCGGTGGAGGCCGCCGAACGCGACCGCCAGGCCATTGTCATCCGCGCCGAGGCCGAGGCGCAGGAGCACCTGGTCAAGGACATCAAGGCGGCCGAGGCCGCGGAGGCCGCGGCCAAGTTCAAGGCCAAGGAGTCGCTGACGCTGGCCGAGGCCGAGCAGCAGGCGTCGGAACTGCAGGCGCGCGCCAAGATCCGCCTCGCCGAGGCGCAGCAGGCCGAGTCGGCCGCCTACGGGCTGGGCCAGGCGCAGGTCAAGGAGCGCGAGGCCGACGCCATCGAGAAGGTGGGCCGCGCCGAGGCGGTCGCACTGCGGGAGAAGGCCCTGGTGGAGGCCGAGGCGCTGCGCGAGAAGCTCAAGGGCGAGGCCGAGGGCCTGCAGGAGAAGGCCGCTGCCATGGCGGCGCTCGACGACGCCACCCGCGAGCACGAGGAGTACCGGCTGCGGCTGGAGATGGAGAAGGACATCGAGCTGGCCAAGGTCACCGCGCACCGCGAGGTCGCGCAGGCGCAGGCCACGGTGCTCGCCACCGGTCTGGAGCAGGCCAATATCGACATCGTCGGCGGCGACTCGATCTTCCTGGACCGCCTGGTGGGCTCCATCGGCCTCGGTAAGGGCCTCGATCAGCTGATCGGCAACTCCGAGGTCGGCAAGTCCGCCGCGACCGCGCTCATCGGCCGCCTGGCCGGGGTCAACGGCCACGGCTCCGACGACGTCCCGCAGGCCAAGTGAGCGGGGCGGCACCACTGGACACCGGTCGCCGGATCGGAGGGGAATCCGGCGACCGGGGTTCGGTCGACATCGAGACGGGCACCTACGAGATCCTGCACGCGCGGCTGCGCGAGCACGCCGCCGAGGTGGCGCGGCGTGCGGAGCTGCTCAATGAGCGCCGCATCGCGGCCTTCGGCGGCTCCGAACTGACGCTGCTGGGCACCGAGCGCATCCGCACCGGCAACAACTGCGTGCCGCGCGATGTGGTGGCGCTGCCGGACGGGCGCATGGTGTTCGGCTACAACGTGTTCGTCGGCATGCGCCCGGAGACGACGGTCGCCGACGTCTTCGCGGTGCACCGCTTCCGGACCGAGGGCGCGACACCGGACGGCGCAGGGCCGAACAACGCGACGCCGAACGACACGGGGCCGAACAACGCAGCGCCGGGGGCCGCGCCGTTCGGATTCGAATCCGCCGACGCCACTGGGCTTTTCGACGATCCGCGGTTCCTCCGCGATTTCGCCGAGCTGTACCGCTACTACAGCCAGACCCGGCTGCTGCAACTGCGCCGGGTGGAGGGCCGCCTGCTGGCGGTGTTCCAGACCGGCCAGCGCACCGACGACATCCGCGTGCTGCGCTGGCAGCTGGATACCGACGGATCGCTGCGCTACCTGGACAATCGCGGGGAGCGCGACCATGTGTTCCCGGCGTCGCACGATTTCGATTGGATCGAGACCACCCGCGACGACCAGGTGCACGGCCGGCATCCGCACCTGTCGATTCTCGGCGAGGTGTTCGTGGAGACGCTCGGTGGCACCCTCACCATCAAGGTCGAGGACAATACCGAGACCGGGGCGGGCATCTACAGCGAGCCCGTCGACGAACCACTGCAGAGCCTGGCCGACGCCGACGTGCACTACGCGCGGCTGGGTCCGCTGATCCTGCTGCGCATTCGACCGTACAACGAAACCGACTGGCGGCACCTGGTTTTCAATACCCGCACCAAGGACGTGGTGCGGCTGGACGGGATCGGGCAGTCGTGCCGTCGGCTGCCCGAGGACCAGGGCATCATCTTCCCCGGCGGCTATTACCTCGCCACCGGCGTGCACAAGCGGTTCGACACCGATACCGCGGAGCTGGAGTACGAGCGCACCGTCCGGGCGGGCAACGGCGAGGACGTGCTGTACGTCTTCCACGCCCGCGCGGCGGGCCGCACGCTGCTGCTGCCCTACAACCTGGTGCGCACCGAGGTCGCCACTCCCACTGTCTGCCACGGCTATTCGATGTTCGAGGACGGCACCATGGTGGTGCTGCGGGCCATGTCGGAGGAGCCGACGCGGGTGCATCCGCTCCAGGTGTGGCGTACCCCGTTCGTCTCCGACGTGTACGCGGCCGCGCAGCCGGTCGGCACCGGCCCTGTGCACCGGGTCGGCAATGCCGAACTGGTGCGCGGTATCTCGGAATGTCTCGCGGTGCGCCGCATGGTGGACGAGATGCGGCCCGCCGCGGCGGTTTTCGAGGCCGTGATCGCGGCGTGCACCCGCACCGTCGACCTGTACCACTGGTTGGGCGATCCGGAGCTGGACGATCCGGCCGCGGCGCTGGCCGAGGTGCGCGCCACCGCCGAACAGGTGCTGGACGAGTTCGACAAGGTCACCGCGCTCACCGCGCAGGCGACCGCCGCCGTGGACGGCGCGGCCGACGAGGCCGCCGCGCTCATGCGCCGGGCCCGCGCCGCCGCGCACCGCACCGCCGACGACTGGGTGCGGATGCTGGCGGAGCTGCGGCGCGCGCAGGGGCAGCTGGTGACGGTGCGTGAGCTGCGCTATGTCGACACCGAGCGCATCGACGCGCTGGATGGTGAGCTCGCCGCCGCGCTCACCGACACCGGCCACCGGGCCGTCGAATTCCTGTCCGGCGCGGACGCTTTCGCGGCCTACCGCACCGAGCTCGACGATCTGCTGGCCCAGGCCGAGGCCATCGCCTCCGCCGCCGCGGCCGAACCGCTGCGGGAGCGGTTGAGCGAGCAGACCGACGCGCTGCGCATCGTCACCGATGTGGTCGGCTCGCTCGACATCACCGACGCCACCGTGCGCACCACCATTCTCACGCGCATCGGCGAGGTGCTGGCCGGGGTCAACCGGGTGCGGGCCACCCTGGACACCCGGCGCGCGGAACTGGCCGCCGTGGAGGGCCGGGCTGCCTTCGCCGCCGAATACGCGCTGCTCGGGCAGTCGGTGAGTGGGGGGCTCGCGGTTTGCGACTCCCCCGAGGCATGCGACGACCAGCTGGCGAAACTGCTGCTGGCCATCGAGAATCTGGAGTCCCGCTTCGGCGAATTCGACGATTTCGCCGAGCAGCTGGGCGCCAAGCGCGAGGACGTGTACGAGGCGTTCGCGGCGCGCAAGCAGGCGCTGCTGGACGAGCGGGCCCGACGCGGCGAACGCCTCGCGGACTCGGCGCAGCGCATTCTGTCCGGAGTGGGCCGCCGCGCCGCCGCCCTGGGCTCCCTGGACGAGGTGAACACCTACTTCGCCTCCGATCCCATGGTGGCGCGGCTGCGCACGGCCGTGGCCGACCTGCGCGCCCTCGGCGATCAGGTGCGGGCCGAGGAGTTCGAGGGCAAGCTGCGCGCGGCGCGGCAGGAGGCCGGGCGCGCGCTGCGCGACCGCACCGATCTCTACGCCGACGGCGGGGAGACGCTGCGCCTGGGCCGCCACCGCTTCGCCGTCGACACCCGGCCGGTGGAGCTGACCATGGTGCCGCACGAGGATGCGCTCTGGTACGCCATCACCGGCACCGACTATCGGGCTCCGGTGCGCGACAGCGGCTTCGAGGCGACGCGGCCGTACTGGTCGCAACTGCTGGTGTCGGAGACCGCCGAGGTGTACCGAGGCGAGTACCTGGCCGTGTCGATCCTCGCCGCCGCCGAACACGACGGCGGCCTCGACGCCCTGCACGCGGCGGCCGCCGCCGGTGAACTCGCCGAACTGGTCGGCAAGATCGCCGCCGACCGCTACGACGAGGGCTACGAGCGCGGCGTGCACGATCACGACGCCGCAGCGATTCTCGATGCGGCCCTGCGCCTGTCGGCCGGAGCCGGGCTGCTGCGGTATCCGCCCGCCGAACGCGCGGCGGCCCAGCTGTGGTGGCGCTTCGCCCTGTCCCCGGAGCAGGCCGCGTACTGGCGTACCCGGGCCGGGTCGCTGGCCCGTGCCCGCGCCGTATTCGGCCGCACCACCGATGTGGACGAGGTGTGCGCCGAATTGGCCTCCGGGATAACGTGTTTCGCCGATGACATCGGACTCGACCCGGTGGACGCGCACCTCGCCGGGGAGTACCTGTTCGAGGAATTGGCAACGCCCACTCCGGGTTTCGTCACCTCCGCCGGAGCCCGGCGACTGCTGGACCGCTTCCACCGCGCCCTCGACGCTGCCTCCGCGACCGGTCGCGCCGAGTTCGAGGCGGACCTGCGCGCCCTCGCCGACACCGACCCGCGCCGGCCCGACAGCTACCCACGGTGGGCCGCCGATCACGCACCCGCACTCGACGGCCGTTGGTCTCCGGTCGCCGACGACGGCAACGCCCATGCGACCGACCACCATTCTCGCTCGGCCATCGGCCCCTCCTATGCGGTTGGCGGTCATTCGTCTTCGGTCACCGACGACGCGCGTTCGCATGACGGCCGCACACGGTCGAACGAGGAAACGAACGACCGCCACTCGCGAACGGCCGGGGGGCACTCGAACTCGACCGACGCCCGCTCGCGCGCGGTCGCCGGCAGGGCGCGCTCGACCGACGGCAGCTCCCGATCGGTGCGTGCGCGGTCGACCGCACCGAACGCGCAGGCGGCGGTGCTGGCCCCGTCCGGCGTATCCTCCGCGCCCGTCGAGTCGCTGCCCGTGACGGCCGGCACGCCCGGCAGCACGGCGCGCTACCAACTGATACGCGCCTGGCTCACCGCCTATCTCGACCGGTCCGCCGCCGATCCGGCCGAGCGCGCCGTCCTCCCCGAGGCGGTGGCGATCGAGCTGTGCGGCAGCGCGCTGCCCCGCTACGATTCCGCCGCCGCGCTCACCGCCACCGTCGGCGGTCTGCTCGGCACCCATCCGCGGATCACGGGTCGGGAGTTGCGTTTCCGGCTCGATGAGCTGCTGGCCCGCTGCGGCCGGTTCCATCGGGAGCGGGTGCCGGGGTTCCGGGCCTATCTGCGGCGCCGTACCGAACTGGTCGCCGCCGAGCGCGAGCGACTGCGGCTGGCGGAGTACCATCCGCGCGCACTGAGCGGGTTCGTGCGCAACCGCCTGATCGACGAGGTGTATCTGCCGCTGATCGGCGACAACCTGGCCAAGCAGCTCGGCGTGGCCGGGGATGCCGATCGCGTCGACCGCTCGGGTCTGCTGCTGCTGATCTCACCGCCGGGCTACGGCAAGACCACCCTCATGGAGTACGTGGCCGCCCGGCTGGGCCTGGTGCTGGTGAAGGTGAACGGTCCCGCGCTCGGCCACGAGGTGACCTCGATCGACCCCGAGCAGGCGCCGCACGCCACCGCCCGCCAGGAGCTCGAGAAGATCAACTTCGCCCTGGAACTCGGCAACAATGTGCTGCTGTACCTCGACGACATCCAGCACACCTCGCCGGAGCTGCTGCAGAAGTTCATCTCGCTGTGTGACGGCCAGCGCCGCATGGAGGGCGTATGGGAGGGCCGCACCCGCACCTACGATCTGCGCGGCAAGCGGTTCGCGGTGTGCATGGCCGGTAACCCGTACACCGAGCAGGGCAAGCGTTTCCGGATTCCGGACATGCTCGCCAACCGCGCCGACGTGTGGAATCTCGGCGATGTGCTCTCCGGCCGCGACGAGCAGTTCGCGCTCAGCTACCTGGAGAACGCGCTCACCTCGAATTCCGTTCTCGCCCCGCTGTCCTCGCGTGATCGCGGCGATCTGGAGATCCTGGTCCGGCTGGCGCGCGGCGACCGCACCGCCACCGCCGACGGCCTCGCCCACCCGTACCCGGCGGCGGAACTGGCCGAGATCACCGCGGTGCTGGGCAAACTGCTGCGCGTGCAGGAGGTGGTGCTGGCCGTCAATCGCGCCTACATCGCATCGGCCGCCACCGCGGACGCCGCCCGCACCGAACCGCCGTTCCAGCTCCAGGGCTCCTACCGCAATATGAACGCCCTCGCCGAACGCGTGGTCCCGGTCATGAACGACCGCGAACTCGAGGCCCTCATCGACGACCACTACCTCGGTGAGGCCCAAACCCTCGCCGCCGCCACCGAAGCCAACCTGCTCAAACTGGCCGAACTGCGCGGCACCCTGACCCCGGATCAGGCCCGCCGCTGGACCGAGGTCAAGTCCGCCTATCTGCGCGAACAGGCCCTCGGTGGCGCCGAGGACGATCCGCTGGTCCGCGCCATCGGCGCGCTGGGACTGCTCGGCGACCGCATCGGCGGTATCGAATCCGCCCTGCGCGCACTCGAATCGACGGATTCCGGTCGGCACCATCGGGCGGCGGCACGGACCACGCACCAGGGGGCGGAGGAGGGATACCGATGATGTACGAGGCACGACTCGGGTTCGATCCGCGGTCGACGGGCATCCTCGGCATCTGTGCGCTGTTCGTGGTCGTCGCGCTGCTCGTCCCGGATATGCCGGTAGCGCTGCAGGTGGTCACGATCGTGTTCTTCGGTGGCGGCGGCGTACTGCTGGCGGTGGGGATGGCGTCACGCAAACTCGCGCTGCGCGTCGACGAGGACGGCGTCACCCTCGGCGGCAATCCGCTGCGCCGACGCGCCACCACGGTGTTCGTATCGTGGTCGGAGATCGCCGCCATCGTCCTGTTTCGCCAGCGCCTGTCACACGGGGCGACCATGCGCTACATCGGCGTCCAGCGCCACGCGGGACTGCCACCGCTGCCGAGCGCCGCGGGCCGGACCGCACAGGCCGCATCCCGCCTCATTCCGCACGTCCCACCGGATGTGGTCGCCGCCAGCCGGGCGATCTCCGGCTGGCGGCTCGATGAGGACCGGCTCATCGCGGCGCTCCGGCACCACGCACCACACGTCCGGCTCATCGACGCGGGTTGACCTGTGCCCCTTGCTCGCCCAGCGGCGGCCGGAGTGGACGGCCGCGAGCGGCATCATCGCCGACGCCACGCGTCCGTGCGACACGCCAAGCGGTAAACATGCACCACGAAAACCGGTTGCGCAAGTCGAGAACCGATGAACCGCTCGGCGGCACCGCGCGTTTGCCAGCGGCGCGATGAGTCGGGCATCTTAAGGGGCGGTGCGCCGGGATCAGGTCGGCAACCCCCGGCTTGTCGCTCTGGTCGGGGCCGCTTCGTAGTGGGGAGTTCTCGTGTACACGCGCACCCCGGGGCCGGTCGCGCCCGTCGCACCGGTGGCCCGGAATCCGCTGCCCGGCATCGCCTCCCGCCCGAGCTACCGCGACGATCTCGACGGACTGCGCGGTATCGCGATCGCCCTGGTGGTGGCCTTCCACGTCTGGATGGGGCGGGTATCCGGCGGTGTGGACATCTTCCTGGTGCTGTCCGGCTTCTTCTTCACCGGAATGCTGTTGCGCCGCACCGACACCACGGGCGGCCCCGGCATCGGCGCGACCCTGCGGCGCACCGCCCGCCGCCTGCTGCCCGCCCTGCTGGTGGTGCTGACCGCCGTCGCCGTCGCCACCGTCGTCGCGATGCCGTACACCCGCTGGAACGACATCTCCGCACAATTGCTGGCCTCGGGTTTCTACTTCCAGAACTGGTATCTGGCCGTCGCGGAGCTGGACTACGCGGCCGCGGATCCCTCGATCAGCCCGCTACAGCACCTGTGGTCCATGGCCGTACAGGGCCAGTTCTACCTGGCGATCCTGGTCGTGGTCGCGCTGTGGGCGACGGTGCGGCCCCGCCCGGACCGGCGCCGCCCCACCCTGCTGCTGACGCTGCTGCTCGGCGCGGCGGCCTCGTTCTGCTACGCCGCCGACGCACCGCAGCAGCAGGCGTGGATCTACTACGACAGCGCTGCCCGCGCCTGGGAACTGCTGGCGGGCGCGATGCTGGCCGTGGTCGCGCCGTGGCTGACGATTCCGCGCCGGATCCGCTGGCTGGCGGGCACGGTGGGCCTGGGCATGGTGCTGTCGTGCGGCCTGCTGTTCGACGGTGCCACCGAATTCCCCGGTCCGGCAGCGTTGTTCCCGGTCGCCGCCGCCGTCCTGCTGATCCTGTCCGGACTGCACGTCCCGGCGGCCGAACGCCCGTGGGCGAACCGGATGCTGGCGAGCCGGTTGTGCACCGAACTCGGCGCCATCGCCTATCCGCTCTACCTGTGGCACTGGCCCATCTTGATCTTCTACCTGACCGAATCCGGCCGCAAACACGCGGGATTCGCCGACGGGCTGGCGGTGATCGCGGCATCGCTGGTGCTGGCGTGGGTGACGACGCGGGTGATCGAGACACCGCTGCGCCGCCCCGCTCCGACGGCTCCGGATTCGTCCGGGGCCCGGTGGATTCGACGCGGCACCGGCACCGCGGTCGCGGCCTTGGGCATCAGCGTGCTGGCCGGCGCGCTGGGCTGGCAGGTGGTGTCGGCCGCGAATCCTCCGCAGCCGCCGAAGCCGTTCGAATTCCCCACCAGGTACCCGGGTGCGGACGCCCTCGTTCGGGGCATCGACCCGCCGCCGCATCCCATGCGGCCCTCGGTCCTGCGGGGCAATGCCGATTCGCCGCCGCCCACCCGCGACGGCTGCATCACCCCCGACCGGGAGGTGCGCTCGTGCGTCTACGGTGACACCACCGCCGGTCGGGTCATCGCGGTGGTCGGCGGTTCGCATTCCGAGCACTGGATTCCCGCACTCCAAATCCTTTCCCGCGATTACGGATTCCGGATCGTCACCTATCTGAAGGAGCGCTGCCCGCTCACGCTCTCCGACCACCCCTCCTACGCGGAGGCCCCGTTCCCGGAGTGCCGGGAGTGGTCGGAGGAGGTGCTCGACCGGCTCGCCGAGGAGCGTCCGGACTGGGTGTTCACCATTTCGACGCGCAGCCGCGTGGCGGGTGCCGGGGACGAGGTGCCGCCGGAGTTCCTGGACGTGTGGTCGGCGCTGTCCGAGCGCGGCCTGCGGGTGCTCGCGCTCCGCGACACCCCGCGCCTGCGCCACGGCGACGTCTACTATCGGGCCGTCGACTGCCTGGCCCGGCGCGGCACCACACCCGATAGCTGCGGGATGGATCGTGCGGCGGCGCTGTCCGAGCGGGACCCCGCCGAGGAACCGGCGGCGAGCTATCCGAATATCTTCCCGATGGATCTCAGCGACGCCGTATGCCGTTCGGACCGTTGCCGAGTCGCCGAGGGCAACGTGCTCATCTACCGCGACGAGCACCACCTCACCGCCAGCTACGTCCGCACCCTCGCCCCGGAACTGGGGCGGCAGATCGCGGCGATCACCGAGTGGTGGTAGGCGGCCCGCACCGAAAGGCCGGGACGGACAGGAGTGTTGCGGTGGGTTGACGACGGATTTGCGATCCGGGCACAGCTTGCCGACTTTCGCTCCCGGCCACCGGGTTCGGCGCCGCCGGTGCGGTACCGTCGCAGCGGCGGCGGCGCTCCGCTGTCAGGACAGCTCCCTCGCGAAACCTACAGGGCCACCGGGTCGCCGCCGCCCCCATGAGCGCGTCAGCGTATCGACGTCGGCTCCCGCTCGGATTCCAGCACCTCGGCCTCCACCCGTGGCAGCCGCACCACGAACCGCGCTCCCCCACCCGGCCGGTCCTCGCAGTACACCCGGCCTCCGTGCGCCGCAACGGTTTCCGACACCAGGGCGAGTCCGATACCGGTACCCACCGCCGCGCCGCGTTCGACCCGGATGGTGGCGAAGCGCTCGAAGATCCGGTTGCGATCGGCGACGGGCACACCGGGACCGGCGTCGTCGACCGTGATCACCGCGTCGGCGCCGTCCCGGCGCACGGTGACCGCGACCGGACCCCCGCCGTGGCGGGTGGCGTTCTCCAGCAGGTTGGCGACGGTGCGCTCGAGTTCGAGCCGTCGGCCCTCGATGGTGGAATCGGTGACGACCGTGAGCAATTCGGGCGGATAGTGCCGCTCGGCGAGGGCGTGGGTGAGCAGTTCGCCGAGTGAGAGCAGTTCGACGTCGCCGCGGTGCACCCCGGCGTCCACGCGCGCCAATTCCAGCATGTCGTCCAGCATCCGGCGCATATGGCTGAGTTCGTCGCTGGTCAACCGCAGCGCCCGCCGCATCCGCTCCGGCAGCTGTTCCTCGTACTTGTTCATGACGCCGACGCTGGTGACCAAGGTGGTGAGCGGGGTGCGCAATTCGTGGCTGACGTCGCCGACCAGGCGGCGCTCCCGTTCGATGCGCTGCTGCAGCGAGTCGACCATGGTGTTGAAGGCGTCGACGGTATCGGACAGATCACGGTCGGCGGTGCGCGGCAGCCGGGTGTCGAGTTCGCCCGAGGCGATCCGCGAAGCGGTGACGGCCAGCTGGTGCAGCGGTTTGAGCACCCGCCGACTCGCCCACACGCCGAGCAGCGCACCGACCGAGGAGGCGACGATGGCGCAGGCGATCAGCAGATTCCGCAGCATGCGCAGGGTGGAGTCCAGCTCCGCGATGGGCGTGAACTCGTAGAACATGTCCCCGCGCGCGTTCAGCGGAAGCCCAACGCGCAGATAGGGTTTGCCCGCCACCGTCACCCGCCGCGTGCTCTCCTCCGAACCGCCGGCGATATCCGGGGACAGCAGCGCCGAGGTCGCCAGGGCGGAGTCGCTGTCGATCCAGGTGTCACCCCAGCGCACCAGCATCACCGTGCCGTCGGGCGGTTCGATGGCCACCAGATCGGCTTCGGTGGGCTGCTCGGCGGCGACATTCTGGCGCAGGATCCCGATATGGGCGTCGGTGAGACGGACGGCCGAGCGCTCGCGCTGCCCCTCCATATAACCGCGGCCGACGGTGAACACCGAGACCGCCAGCACCAGCGACACCAGACTGGCGCTCAGGGCGAAGGCGAGCACCGCACGGCTGTACACACTGCGCGCGGGCCGCCATCGGGTGGTGCCGGCGTCCGCGGTCACCGCTGCACGTCTAGTCGGTATCCGAGCCCGCGCACCGTCACCACGATCCGCGGGGCGGACGGGTCCCTCTCGATCTTGGTACGCAACCTGCGCATATGCACGTCCACAATCCTTTGGTCACCGAAAAACCCGCGGTCCCACACTCTTTCGAGCAGGACATCGCGGCTGAGCACCCGGCCCGGCGCCTCCGCCAGTTCGCAGAGCAACCGGTACTCGGTGAGTGTCAGATGCACCTCCTCGTCGCCCCGCAGCAGGCGGCCGCTGTCCTGCGACAGCACCAGCGGCGGGTTCGATTCCGCGTCCAGCACCACCTCGGGGCGGCCGTCGGGGTCCGGGGCCGCGTCACGGCCCTGCGCCAGCCGCGCCCGACGGCGCAGCGCCCGCATGCGCGCGGTGATCTCCTTGATCTCGAACGGCTTGGTCACGAAGTCGTCCGCCCCGGCCTCCAACGCGGCCACCACATCGTGGGTGTCGTCGCGAGCGCTCACCACGATGATGGGCACGTCGTGATCGCGGCGCACCTCACGGATGCAGGTGAATCCGTCCATCGCCCCCAGCATCAGATCCACGATCATGACATCGGGCACGCCGCGGCTGCGCACCTGCGCGAGCGCCACCTCGGCCCCACCGGCCTCGGAGACCTCGTACCCCTCGTCCTCCATGGCCAGCCGCAGCGCCTCCCGGACCCGGTCGTCGTCCTCTACGATCAGCAGGTTCGCGCCCATCAGTCCATCCCTCGCACCGCCGTCGGAACCAGTCACGCCCTGTCGCCTCCGAATCGCGGAGCGGACGACCCAGCAGCTTTGAGTACCCGACCACTCTGTCGGGAAAACCTTCCGTCGTTGCCGCACATGCCGCCGACGGTTCCCTACCGGAGCGACGCGTCGCAAGGCGGAGCGGTTTCGGCCCGCGAATCTTCAAACAACCGCAAACTAGTTTCCGGTGTCGCCGCAAAGTGGGCAACCCACCATCGACTAGGTGACGCAGAGTCGACTGTCCCGGCGTTCCTACCGCCGCATCGGCGATCCGACGCTGTGGGAACGCGGCATCCGCGCACACCATCGGTCACCGGGACCGCCGGAAGGTCGGCGGCACCCGTGCACCCGTGCCACTCGGCGCTGCACTGACGACAACGGCGTCGCTCACCATGCCGTCACCACGCGTACGGATTCCATCGACCACCGGCTGTTCCGGTGACCGAGCCCACCTCGCACGACGTCCACGTGCGCCTGCGCTTTCCCCAGGGTGGCGCCGTGGTCGAATACCGGGCCACCGAGCCCGTGGCCCGCAGGCTCGCCCACGACCTGGGGCGGCACGGCGTCATCGTCACCATCGACAACGATGTGCACCCCCAGCTCAGCGACCTGCCCACCACCGATCTCTGGGGCTGACCCGGCTCACTCGGGCCGCACCAGACGGGTCTCGTAGGCGTAGATCGCGGCCTGGGTGCGGTCGCGCAGGTGCAGTTTGTCCAGGATGCGGGCCACATGCGTCTTCACCGTCTGTTCCGAGATCACCAGTGCGCGCGCGATCTCGGCATTGGACGACCCGCGCGCGATGCACACCAGCACCTCGGTCTCGCGGGCGGTGAGTTCGGCGGGTGCGGGGCCCGGTCGGTGGTCGGCGGTGCGGGCGAACCGTTCCACCAGGCGGCGGGTCACGGTGGGGGCGAGCATGGCCTCGCCGCGGGCGACGGCGCGCACCGCCTCGCCCAGAATGTGGGCCGAGGCGTCCTTGAGCAGGAATCCGCTCGCCCCGGCCCGCAGCGCGGTGTAGACGTACTCGTCGAGGTCGAAGGTCGTCAGCACGATGACGCGGGTGTCGTGCTCGGCCGCGACGATGCGGCGGGTGGCCTCCAGCCCGTCGACGCCGGGCATGCGGACGTCCATCAGGACGATGTCGGGGTGCAGCAGCCGCGTCCGCGCCACCGCCGCGATGCCGTCGGCGGCGTGGCCGACGACGGCGATATCCGGCTGGGCGTCGAGCAGCACCGTCAGCCCCTCGCGCACCAGTTCCTGATCGTCGGCGACGAGCACCCGGATGGCCGTCACGGCTCCTCCCGGATCGGCAGTTCCGCGCGCACGCGGAAGCGTCCGTCGGCGGGTGCGGCCGTGAGCGTGCCGCCGTAGGCCGCGACCCGCTCCCGCATACCGGTCAGCCCGTGTCCGACCCGGCCGCCGCCGGCTCCGGCCGGTAGCGAATTGTCGACGTCGATCCGCATCCGATCGGTGTCGCAGTGCACGCGCACCCGCACCGACGCTCCGGGGGCGTGGCGGACGGCGTTGCTCAGCGCCTCCTGGACGATGCGGTATGCCGAGAGTCCGACGCCCGCCGGTACCGCGGTGAGATCGCCGTCGGTATCGAGTTCGACGCGGGTGCCGGTGCCGCGCACCGAGTCGACCAGACACGGCAGGTCGGTCACGGTGGGCTGCGGCGCCGCACCGGTGTCTCCGGAGCGCAGCAGCTCCAGAATGCGCCGCATCTCACCCAGCGCGGTGACGGCGCTGTCCCGAATGGCGGCGAAAGTCTTTGGTGCGGTGGCGGATTCGCGGAACTGCGCGGTCTCGGCCTGAATGGCGATGACCGACATATGGTGCGCCACCACATCGTGCAGCTCGCGCGCGATCCGAGTCCGCTCCTCCAACAGTGCGGTGTGTTCCGCCTGCCGCCGAGCCGCCTCCTGCTCGTCGCGCAGTCCGCGCCGGGCCGCCGCCAGTGCGCGCAGCGCCGCACCGGCCACCAGGAT
>NZ_JASCXP010000126.1:0-17045 GCF_030010695.1 Nocardia sp. CC201C | reverse complement strand
CCGGTATCCGGGTCGTACCGGGTGGCGGCCCCCGACTCACCACGACCCGGCACGGGGGCGGCGGGTCAACCACCGCCACCACGGCGACGAACTCCTCGGCCCCGCCATCCACCGGCTGCGCGTCAGGCAGGACGCCGGGCTACCACCGCCACCGTTACGGCAATAAGCCCACCACCACACCCTTTGCGGACGGGCTACCAGCCGCCGCACCACGACACGGTGGTAAGCCCCAGCCACCGCACCACGACACGGCAGCCGCCGCAGCCAGATCACGACCAGGCGCAGCGAAAATGCCGGACACGCGTCGATTGGGGCGCGCCCGGCTTTCTAGTTCGAGCACGCGGTCAGCGAGATCCGAACAGGCACATCAACTCGACCGAAGCGGCGGCGGAACCACTGCCACCGTTCTGACAGGGACGGTTGGCGTCCTTGGTTTCGAGACGAAGGACGTAGTAGTAGCCGTCGGTGTTGGGGTTCGGGGCGGTGGCGCTGCAGCGGTAGCCGATGATCGTGCCGCCGAGACGGGCCTGCCCGGCGCTCTCACACGCCGCGCGATTGGGGTAGGTGCCGCCTTCGACCGTTCCGGCCGCCGCGGTTCCGGCAGCGAAACCGGTGAGTGCTATACCGGCCGCGGCGATTGTGATGGCGCGCTTCACCACATATTCTATTACGCAACAAGCACTTTGAGTCTTTCAGCTCACCACGAGGCGCACCACACAACACCGCCTCTACAATCGGCAGATGTCGATCTTCGAGATGCCGGGGCGCTTTTGGCGGGGGAATCTGCACTGTCACTCGAACCGGTCGGATGGCGCGCTGGCACCGGAGGAGGTCTGTCGGCGGTATCGGGAGGCGGGGTACGACTTCGTCGCCGTCACCGACCATTTCCGTCCGGAGTACGGGTTTCCACTCACGGATACGCGGGTCCTTCGAACCGACGGTTTCACCACACTGCTCGGGGCCGAGTTGGAGGCTCCGCGGACGGAATTCGCCAGTAGGTGGCATATTGTCGCGGTGGGGTTGCCGGTGGGGTTCGCGCCGCCGGAGCCGTCCGAGAGTGGGCCGGAGTTGGCGCGGCGGGCGCGGGCGGCGGGGGCTTTCATCGGGATGGCGCATCCGGCGGCGGCTTTGTCGACCGTCGAGGATGCGGCGACGCTGGATGCGGCGCATGCGGTGGAGGTGTTCAATTCGCTTGCGGCGCGGGAGGATCGAGGGGACAGTCTGCATCTCTATGATGTGCTGCTGGGGCGGGGGTATCGGCTCGACGCGTATGCGGCCGACGACTGTCACTTCCAGCCGCAGGATCCGGCCGGGCGCGATGCCTGGGTGCAGGTGCGTGCCGAATCCCTCGATCCTGATGCTTTGCTGATCGCGTTGAAGGCCGGGCACTACTACTCCAGTACCGGGCCGGAGATTCACGCCATCGAGATCGAGGGCGGGCGGATCGGGATTCGATGCTCGCCGGTGCACAAGATCGTGGTGACCGGATCGGTTCCCGGGGCGCAGTGGCGAATGGGTGACGGGTTGACCGAGTGTCGGCTGCCGCTGGACATGTTCGCGCGCAGCTCGTACGTGCGGGTGACGGTCACCGACGTGGCGGGCAACCGGGCCTGGAGCAATCCGATTCGGCAGCCGTGAGTTTCAGGGGTCCGGGGCCGAGCGTCAGGCGCTGAACTCCTCCACCAGGCGGCGATAGGTCTCGAAAGCCGCCTTGGGGCGGTAGTCGCTGGTCGCGATTCCCAACTGCGCCATGGGTTCCGGCTGATCGGAGTTGGCGTCGCGCAGGCCGAAGAGCTCTAGATGAGTCACGTGGTGGCGGCTTCGCACCGCCGCGACGGCGCGTACCAGGTGGTCGATGCTGTCGGCCTGGCGTTCGGGGGTGCGCTCCGGGCCGGTGATGCTGCCGCATTCCGAGATGTGGATCGGTACGTGAGATTCTATGTGCGCCTTGGGCAGCGACTCCTCGCGCAGCTGCCGGATGGCGTGCTTCACCTGCGAATCGATATCGCCGGGCGAGCCGTGCGGTGCGACCGGGGAGAAGGCATCGGGATACAGCGCCAGCCCGACATAGTCGACCAGGTCGGCGAATTCGTGTGCGGGTACGGCCGCCAACTGCTCCCAGAAGGCCGCGTCACCGCCCATCCAGTCCGGTGATTCGGCCACCGAGAATCCGATGCGCACCGCGTCCAGGCCCACCGTGTCGAGCGCCTTGCGCGCATGCGCGATGCCGCGCACCAGGGCCGCCACCACGCCGGGGGAACTGCCGTCGATCCACGGGATGTCGAAATTGGGTTCCAGGGTGATCTGGAGGTAGCGCACGATCCGCCCGTACCGGTCGATGGCCCGGTCGATGAAATTCAGCCAGCCGTCCACGTCGACGGCAGTGGGCAGGTAGCAGAGCACCAGGTCCAACTGCCGGTGCCCCTCCAGATACCACCGATCCGGCATGGTCAGCTCGCCGTAGACGCGTTCGGGGTGCAGGACCGCAGCCCGTTCCGGGTCCGGTGGAGTACCCAGGTAGTGCAGGTACTCCCGCACCACGAACGGCGCGTCCCCCGGTAGCCGTCGCACCAGATCCGCGATGGCGGCGCGGTCGTCGGGCGGCCCGGCCACCGTGCTGACCTGCCCCGCCGCGTACACACCGAAGAGCAACTCCGTGGAATCGGTCACCCGGTCCATGTAACCACCGGCGAGCACCCGCCGGTCACCCCTTGGATCGCTTCACCCGGCCCGCCGCGGCAAAACGCCTGGTCGGTGGACGCACCCGGCCGCGTTGTCCGATCTGACCGGATTTCTGTAACGTCGGTCACACTCCGCTGCTACCGTTGCGCCAATCGCAGGGTGTCGTGCGGCGTCGAACCGGCACGACCACGAGTTCGGAGGTTGATCGAGATGGCCTCGATTCTGCATTCGGTGCAGCAGCGCATGACCCACACCGGAGAGGTGATCAAGGGTCTGGGGCGGTTGCGGGAGGTCGGCATCAGCGATCCCCGCAATCCCATGGAAACCCTGCGAACCATGCGGGAGGCCAAGGTTTTCGGGCCGCAGGCCACCATGGTGCAGCATGCCGCGCGGGTGTGGCCGGACCGCCCGGCGCTGGCCGACGAACGCGGCGAGATGACCTACCGCGAACTCGACGAGGGCTCGACGGCGGTGGCCCGGGGACTCCAGGCCATGGGCATCCAGCCGGGCATGGTGATCGGCATCCTGGCCCGCGACCACCGCGGGCTGCTGCTCTCGCTGGCGGCCGCCGGGAAGCTCGGCGTGCGCTCGGCGCTGATGAACACCGGATTCGCCAAGCCACAGTTCGCCGAGGTGTGCGCCCGCGAGAACGTCAAGGCGGTGC
Organism: Nocardia sp. CC201C; assembly: GCF_030010695.1. Classification (NCBI taxonomy): domain Bacteria; kingdom Bacillati; phylum Actinomycetota; class Actinomycetes; order Mycobacteriales; family Nocardiaceae; genus Nocardia; species Nocardia sp. CC201C. Next base: position 13,699 of record NZ_JASCXP010000126.1, on the reverse strand, counting down.
TGCACGACAGCGAGTTCCTCGGCCTGCTCGACGCCCTGCCGCCGGAGTTGCCGCGCGTACTCACCTGGGTGGACGAGGGGCACGAGGTCCCGGCGGGGGCGACGACGCTCGACACGCTGATGGCGGAGAACTCCACCGAGCGGCTGCCCGCCCCGCAGAAGCCGGGCGGTTTCATCATTCTCACCAGCGGCACCACCGGCCTGCCCAAGGGCGCGCCGCGCACCAAGGTCGGCCCGATCGGCACCGTGCAGATGGTGGACCGTATCGATTTCCCGCGCCAGGGCACCATGGTGATCGTCTCCCCCATCTTCCACAGCACCGGCATGGGCACCTGGCTGGTCGGCACGGCACTGGGCAACAAGGTGGTGCTGGTCCGCCGGTTCGACGCGGAACGCACGCTGCGACTGATCGACGAGCACAAGGCGGACATGCTGGTGGCGGTGCCGACCATGGTGCACCGCATGGTGGAGTTGGATCCGGCCATCCGCGAGAAGTACGACACCTCGTCGCTGCAAGGCATCGTCATCGCGGGTTCGGCGCTGTCGCCCGAGCTCAGCGTGCGCACGCAGGAGGTTTTCGGGCCGGTGCTGTACAATCTGTACGGCTCGACCGAATGCGCGGTGGCGACGGTGGCGCGGCCAGAGGATCTGGCCAAGGCACCGGGAACAGCGGGCAAATCGCCGCTGACCTGCGAGGTCGCGCTGTTCGACGATGACGACAAGCGCATCCACGCCAAGAATGTCACCGGCCGTATCTTCATCCGCTCGGGCGCACCCTTCGAGGGCTACACCGACGGGCGGCACAAGCAGATCATCGACGGGTACATGTCCAGCGGTGACGTCGGGCATTTCGACGACAACGGCCTGCTGTTCGTGGACGGCCGCGACGACGACATGATCGTCTCGGGCGGGGAGAACGTCTTCCCGCAGGAGGTGGAGAACCTGCTGTTGGAGCGGCCGGACGTCTTCGACGCGGCGGTGGTCGGCGTGGACGATGTGGAGTTCGGAAAGCGCTTGCGCGCCTTCATCGTTCCGGAACCGGGCGCGAGCCCGGACGCCGAGGAGATCAAGGCGTACGTGAAGGGCAATCTGGCCCGCTACAAGGTGCCGCGCGAGGTGATCTTCCTCGACGACCTGCCCCGCAACACCACCGGCAAGCTGCTGCGGCGCGTGCTGGTCGAGTACGAGGTGTAGCCGGGGGTCACATTCCGACCGCATTAAGCGCTACTTGAGGTAACAGAGACCTGAGCCACAACCTTTCTGCCTGCGCTTGCTAGGCTGCAAGCGCACTGGATCTCGATGTCGCGGTCCACCCGGCCGACTCGTCCGGCAGGGGGATCGCGGGAATGGTTGTACCCATGTCAGTTGCCCGTCCGACGGCAAACGGCGCGTTGAAAAAGGTCAGCGACACGGCGCTCAGCGTGAACGCCATGATGAAGCGGGGCCTGTTCAATCCACTGCGCCCCGATCATGCCGTCAAATCCGCGCTGAACGTGCTCAAGTTCGGCCCGTTCGCCGGCGTCGTCATGCATGCCGCGCAGACCAACCCGCACGCCGCCATCATCGACGAGCGCGGTGAGCTGTCGGTCAAGCAGCTCGACGAACTGTCCAACGCCTTCGCGCGCGGACTCAGCGCGCGCGGGCTGCGGCCCGGTGATGTGGTGGCGGTGCTGGCCCGCGATCATCGCGGCATGGTGCTGAGCCTGCTCGCCACCGGCAAGCTCGGGGTGCGCGCCGTCCTCATGAACACCGGCTTCGCCAAGCCGCAGTTCGCCGATGTGGCGGCCCGCGAGCAGGTCAAGGCGGTGCTGCACGACAGTGAGTTCTTCGAGCTCATGAGCGCCATTCCCGAGGACATTCCGCGCATCCTCACCTGGGTGGACGAGAAGGACAACGCCGATCCGGCCATCCCCACCATCGAGTCGGTGTCGCAGGGGCAGTCCAGCGCGCCCATCGCACCCCCGGAGAAGCCGGGCGGCATGGTCATCCTGACCTCCGGCACCACCGGTACCCCGAAGGGTGCGCCGCGCGACAAGGTGAGTCCGTTCATCTCGGCCCAGTTCCTGGATCGAATTCCGCTGCCGCGCAACGGCACCATGGTGATGGCCGCGCCCATCTTCCACGGCACCGGCTTGTCGCAGTTCACCCTGTCCATCGCACTGGGCAACAAGGTGGTCTTCCAACAGCGCCGCTTCGACCCGGAGCTCACGATCGCCAATATCGTGAAGTACCGGGCGCAGGGCCTGACCGTGGTGCCGACCATGCTGCAGCGCATGCTCGACCTGCCGCCCGAGGTGCTGGCCAAGTACAACCCGAAGGCGTCGCTGCGCGTCATCTTCGCCGCCGGTTCGGCCATCCCGCCGGACGTGGTCACCCGCAGCCTGGACTACTTCGGCCCGACGCTCTACAACCTGTACGGCTCCACCGAATGCGCGGTCATCACCGTGGCCACCCCGGATGAGCTGCGCAAGTCGCCGACCACCGCGGGCCGCCCACCGGTCGGCATCACCCTCGCGCTGTACGACGAGAACCGTAAGCTCATCACCAAGCCGGGCGTGACGGGCACCATTTTCATCGGCAACGCGCATTCATTCAAGGCGTACACCGACGGCCGCACCAAGGAGTTCGTGGACGGCCTCATGTCCTCGGGCGACGTGGGTCACTTCGACGCCGACGGCCTGCTGTTCATCGACGGCCGCGACGACGACATGATCGTCTCCGGCGGCGAGAACGTCTTCCCGCAGGAGGTGGAGCACCTCATCTCCAACCGCCCCGACGTGCTGGAGGCGGCCGTGGTGGGCGTGGACGATGCCGACTTCGGAAAGCGGTTGCGCGCCATCGTGGTTCCGGGTCCGGATTCCCAGCGCGATGCCCAGGAGATCAAGGATTTCGTGAAGGAGAACCTGGCGCGCTACAAGGTGCCGCGCGAGGTGATCTTCCTCGACGAGCTGCCGCGCAATGCCACCGGCAAACTGCTGCGCAAACCGCTGGTCGAAATGGAAGTTCCGGCGGAGTAATTCGACGCGACCACTCCATCCGCACCCCGGCGGGTAGCGGGTGTGGAGTCCGGAATCCAGGGACCGCTATCATCAGCGGGTGAGTTTCGAGTCCGGCCGCTCTACGGCGCATTTCCGCGGTGATGCCGCGGTATTGCGCGGTGGGGCGGCCGGTTCGATTTCCGGGGCGCTGGCCGTCGCCGCGCACGGCTGGGCCTCCGGCGCCATGGCCCCCGATTCCGGCGCGCTGTCACTGCTCATCGCGGGCTGTGCCGCCGTGGGCGCGCTGACCGCCGGGGTGCGCTCGCTGCGCACCACCGCCGTCGGGCTGGTGGGTGCGCTGGTGGGTGGACAGCTGCTGGGCCACCTCGCCATGTCGTGGGGTGCCGGCGGCGGGCATCACCACCAGCAGTCGGTGTGGACGCCGTCCATGCTGCTGGCGCATATCGTGGCCGCCGTCGCCGCGGCTGTCGTGATCCTGGGCGCGGAGGCCGCCTATCGGATCGTCACCGCCGTGATGGCGCGGGTGCTGCCGGCACCCGTCGTGCTGCCGGTGCTCGCGGGGCCGCCCGCGCTGCCCATCGAGCACCGCGATCGGATCGTGCTGCGGCTCTTCGCCGCCGATGCACTGCGCACCCGCGGGCCACCCGTTCTCGTTCGAGGCTGATTCTCCTTTCTTGCCCGGAACACGGATTTTCCCGTCCGTGTGATCGCGCTGTCCACGTATGCCGATGCGGCATGCGGTATTCCGCGCATCCAGGCTGCCCCTCGAACAGAAAGTCCGCTAGTGACCACCACGGATAGCGGTGTCGAGACGACACCGCCTATTTCGCCTACCCCGGAAACGGATTCATCCGTCGAATCCGCGGGCGGTAAGAAGAGAGCAGGCGGCGCTTTTCAAGCGCTGATGCTGAGACTCCATTTTTACGCGGGCGTTTTCGTCGCCCCGTTCATCCTGATCGCGGCCGTCACGGGCGCGCTCTACGCCATTGCCCCGACCCTGGAGAACATCACCGAACGGGGCCTGCTGCACACCGATTCGACCGGCCCGGTCAAGCCGCTGTCGGATCAGATCCGCGCCGCTGTCGCGCAGCAGCCGGACCTGGCGCTGGCGGCGGTCGCCCCGGCGCAGGGCACCGGGGACACCACCCGTGTGATCTTCACGGACCCGACACTCGGAGCGTCCGAGCGGCGCGCCGTCTTCGTGGATCCGGTGACCGCCGAGCCGCTGGGCGACAGCGTCGTCTACGGCAGCTCGGGTGCGCTGCCCATGCGCACCTGGATCGACCAGTTGCACCGTGACCTGCACCTGGGTGAACCGGGTCGCCTCTACAGCGAGCTGGCCGCCTCCTGGCTGTGGGTGATCGCCCTGGCCGGGCTGGTGCTGTGGATCCGGCGGGTGCGCGCTCGGCGCGAGCGCCGGTCCGCGCGCTGGCTGCTGTGGCCGGATCGTTCCCGCCCGCGTGGCCGTTCGCTGAATTGGCATGCGGCCGTGGGCGTGTGGATTCTGCCGATCGTGCTGCTGCTGTCGGTGACCGGTATGACCTGGTCCACCTACGCCGGTGAGAACATCTCGAAGATCCGCGAGGAGATGAGCTGGACCACCCCGAAGGTGAGTTCCGAGCTGCCGGGTGCCGCGACGCCGTCCGCGCCCGCCGCCGGTGATCATTCCCACCACGCCATGCCGGACCCGGAGGCGGCCTCGCCGTCTGGCAAGGCGATCGAGCAGGCCGATCTGGTGTACGGCGTGGTGCGCGCCAACGGCATCGAATCACCCGTGGAGATCAGCATTCCGGCGGCGGAGGGCGTGGCGTTCATCGCCAAGGAACGCCGGATGCCCGGGGTGCTCACCACCGACTCCATCGCCGTGAACGGCGCGACCGGTGAGGTCACCGACCTGCTGCGGTTCGCGGACTATTCGCTCGCGGCCAAGTTGACCAGCTGGGGTATCCAGTTCCATATGGGCCTGATGTTCGGCCTGGCCAACCAGCTGTTGCTGTTGGCCGTCATGGTCGGGCTGATCACGGTGATCGTGCGCGGCTACCTCATGTGGTGGCGGCGGCGGCCGACCAAGGACGCCAAGGCTTTCGCTGTCGGCAAGGCGCCGCGGCGCGGGGTGCTGCGGCAGACGCCGCTGTGGCTGCTGCTGCCGTTCGCGGCCGCGGCCGTGGTGGTGGGTTGGTTCGCTCCGCTCATCGGGCTCAGCGTGCTTGGCTTCCTCGTCGTGGACGTGGTGGTCGGTCTGATCGCACGCCGCCGGGCCTCGGCCTAACTCAACTCCGACTGCACCGCGGCGACACGGCATCCCCGCCGTGCCGCCGGTGCGGTCCGTCCATCCTCAGGGTCACGTCGCCTGTTCACTGGCATGGAGGCGGCGCGCTGGACCCTGCGCGACAATCCAAGGAATTCACCTGATGAAGATCAACAAGTTCGCCGCCACCTCGGCCCTGCTCGTCGCCGCCCTCGGCGTAGCCACCGGCACCGGCCACGCCGACGCGCCGACCGGCCCCGCGCCGGTCAACGTCTCCTACCAGGCGCAGGAGCGGAGTCTGACGCTCGCCACCGATATCGGTTCTCTCGAGGTGGCGAACGGTGTGCTGGCGATCAAGTCGCCCGACGGCACGGTCATGGCGGGCGCGCCTCTCCGGGTGCGGGTGGACGATTTCGTCTTCCCCGTCGCCGCGGAGGTCTCCGGGCACACCGCGACCCTGACGCCGCAGATCGACCGCGAACATGCTGTCTACCAGCCTGTTTCGCTGCCGTTCGAGGACAAGGCCGAGTTCAAGAACGAGTACGAGCGGGAGAAGGCCGCCTGGTCCCGGATGACCTCCCGCATCGGTTTGGCGGGCACCCTGGCCGGGCTGACCACGACCGTGCTGGGCGGTCTCGTCGGCTGCGCCCTCGGCGCGGTCGCGGGCACGATCGCGACGGGCGTCGTCGCCACGCTGTTCGGTGCCGGCCCGATCGTCGGCTGCCTGGTCGGCGCGGCGGCGGGCGCGAGCCTGATCGGCATCGCGGGCACAGTGCTGATCACCGCCCCGGTGGCGGTGGCGTCGATCATCGACTACTTCAACACCATCAACGCACCGCTCCCCCAGCCCGCCGACTGAGACGAGACCGACCCCGCCCGGCCACCGACCGGGCGGGGTTACCGCTCCTCGGTGCGGACACCCTCGGGCCACCGCTCGGCCAGTCGTACCGCGTCGGCGGCGTTCGACCACGCCACCCCGCAGCCGAGCGCGCCCCATCGAGATGGACGACGGTCACGGATTCGATCCGCGCGAACGGGATCGCCAGATGATTCAGCTCCGGTGCTCGCCGCTGGGTCGCGTGCCCGGGAAGCGCCGACGCCGATCGCCCCCGTACGCTGCGGATCTGTGAGTCATCCCATGCCGCCGCAGCAGCCGCAGTACCCGCCGCAGCAACCGTACGCACAGCAGCCCTACCCGCAGCAGCAGCCGGGGCCGCAGTTCCCGATTCTGGTCTCCACCATGAACGATGTGCCCGGTCAGGACATCGTGCAGGTTTTCGGGGAGGTGGCCGGGTTGACGGTGCGCAGTCGCAGTATCGGGTCGAATATCGGCGCGACCTTCCGTTCCCTGGGCGGCGGGGAGATTCACGAGTACACCCAGCTGCTGTACCAGTCCCGGCACGAGGCGATCATGCGCATGTGCCAGCACGCCATCTCGCTGGGGGCGAATGCCATTGTGGCCATGCGCTTCGACTGCAATGAGATCGCGGGCACCATGAGCGAGGTGGCGGCCTACGGTACGGCCGTGCGGATCCGGCCCGTCCAAGCCGCGCCGTAGCCGGCGCGCCGTCACCCGGCAGCGGCATAGATTGTTCATGCTTTTCTGTATACAGATTCTGATGTAACGTCAGGGTTTATGGAGACCCTGCTGCACTCGGACGCGTTGGCTCGGTTCGGGCATGCGCTGTCCGACCCGACGCGTACCCGGATCCTGTTGAGCCTGCGGGACGGACCCGCGTATCCGTCGGAGATGGCGGAGCGGATCGGGGTGTCGCGGCAGATTCTGTCGAATCACCTTGCCTGCCTGCGGGGGTGCGGTCTGGTGGTGGCGGTGCCGGAGGGACGGCGCAATCGGTACGAGCTGGCCGACCGGCGTATCGCGGCCGCGCTGGGGGATCTGCTGGGTGTGGTGTTGGCGGTGGACCCCGCGTGCTGCCCCGCCGCCGAAGCCCAGGACTGCTGCTGAGTATACGAGAGCGAGTGCGACGATGAGCGACGGGTGCTGCGGCATCGACGAAGGCCCCGGCGAGCGCGGGAACGCGGCCGCGCCGGATGCCGGAGGCGAACGCCCGCAGCGGTTGTGGCAGGTGCGGGAACTCCGGCTGGCCGGTGTGGCGGGGGTGCTGCTGCTGGGCGGTTTCGCGGCGGGCTGGTCCGGTTTCGAGGCCGGGGCGACCGCGGCGCACCTGGCAGCGGCGGCGGTCGGCGGGGCGACCTTCGCACCGGCTGCGGTGCGGGCACTGCCGCGGCGGCGGATCGGCGTCGCCACGCTGATGACGATCGCATTGATCGGCGCGCTGGCGCTGGGGCAGTTCGCCGAGGCGGCGATGCTGGCGTTCCTGTTCTCCATCAGCGAAGCCCTGGAGGACTATTCGCTCGCGCGCACCCGCCAGGGGTTGCGGGCGCTGCTCACCCTGGTGCCGGAACGGGTGCGCGTGCTGCGCGACGGCCGCGAGACCACCATCGAGCCCGGTGAACTGCTGGTCGGGGACCTGATGCTGGTGCGGGCGGGTGACCGGATCGCCAGCGACGGCATGGTGCGCGAAGGGCGTTCGAGTTTGGACACCGCCGCGGTGACCGGGGAGTCGGTGCCGGTGGAGGTCGGCCCGGGTGACGCGGTGTTCGCCGGGTCGATCAATGCCCACGGCGCGCTGGTGGTGTGGGCGACCGCTACCGTGGCGGACAATTCGCTGGCCAAGGTCGTCCGCGTGGTCGAGGATGCCCAGCGGCGCAAGGGTTCCCGGCAGCGGCTGGCCGACCGGTTGGCCCGCCCCCTGGTGCCCGCGGTCATGGTGCTCGCCGCCGGAATCGCCGCGCTCGGCGCTGTTTTCGGCGATCCGGCGCTGTGGTTCGAACGTGCGCTGGTGGTGCTGGTGGCCGCCGCCCCGTGCGCCCTGGCCATTTCGGTGCCGGTCACCGTCATCGCCGCGGTCGGCGCCGCCACCCGGCTCGGGGTGCTGGTCAAGGGCGGCGCGGCACTGGAAGCGCTGGGCGCGGTGCGCACGGTCGCGCTGGACAAGACCGGCACGCTGACCCGCAACCGGCCCACCGTCGTCGAGATCGTTCCCACCGCGGACCATTCCCGCGAACGGGTCCACGCGCTTGCCGCCGCGCTGGAGGCGCGCAGTGAACATCCGCTCGCCGCCGCGATTCTGGCCGACGCACCCGCACCCACCGCACCCGCACGGGACGTCACCACCGTTCCCGGTGCGGGGATCGAGGGCATCGTGGACGGGCGGGCGGCCCGCCTCGGCAAGCCCGGCTGGATCAGTCCCGGCGCACTCGCCGACCATGTCGATCGACTCCAGGACGCCGGTGCGACGGTCGCGCTGCTCGAATACGATCACGCCCTGATCGGACTGGTCGGCATCCGTGACGAACTGCGCCCCGAGGCCGCCGACACCGTCGCCGACCTCCACCGGACCGGGGTGCGGGTGGTCATGCTGACCGGCGACAACGCCCGCACGGCGGCCGCGCTCGCCGCACGGGCGGGTATCGACGACGTCCATGCCGAACTGCTTCCCACCGACAAGGCCGACCACATCGCCCGGCTGCGCCGGGAGCGCCCCGGCGCGGTCGCCATGGTCGGCGACGGCGTCAACGACGCCCCCGCGCTGGCCACCGCCGATATCGGAATCGCCATGGGCGCCATGGGAACCGATGTCGCCATCGAGACCGCCGATATCGCACTGCTGGGGCACGACCTGCGCCAACTGCCGCACGCCGTCCGGCACGCCCGCCGCGCCCGCGCGATCATGCTCCAGAACATGGGCCTGTCGGCCGCGATCGTGCTGTCGCTGGTCCCGCTCGCCGCCACCGGCGTCCTCGGCCTGGCCACCGTGGTCTTCATCCACGAACTCGCCGAGGTCTTCGTCATCGCCAACGGCATCCGCGCCGCCCGGCTGCGCCGTCGTGCCGATTTGTCAACCATGCAACCGGTCGGTACTCCCCCATCGTTCGACATCCGCGCCACACGACCGTCGGCAGCCACCCCGGCCTGTGACTGCCGCGCGGAACCCGCACCCATCGGCCTGACGATTCGTCCGTCGGAACGAAAGGCAGCGCCGCCTCGGTGATTTCACTTCCGGAATGACGACATCGAACCCGAAACCACCGAAGACACGCGGGTGAACCGCGCTGCCGCCAGCGCGGTTCGAACCTCAGTGGTTCGGTAACCGCGGGTGACGACGCGCGGGTGCCGGGCCGTGGGCGATGCCGAGCAGGGATGCGGCGCGGGAATGCAGGGAGCAGATACCCGGATCGCAATCCCGGTGTAGGGCCAGCACGTTCGAGAGGTCCAGTCTGGTCAGGTTCTCCACTTCGACCGAGCAGTCGACGAGTTCGAGCGAGCGGGGCGCGAAGTACTCCATTGGCTCACCTTCGGTGATGCTTTCCGGTGGCACGGTGCCGACCGGCGGCGACGGGGACGAGGACCGCGTCGTCTTCCATCCACGTCTGTGTGTCGGGAGTGCGGCGATCGTTCGTTACCGATGCCGCGGCGGACACGCGGGCGACGCGCCCGCGCGCCTCTCCGACGCGGAGCTATTCGGCGGGCTTCTCGTCCTCCGGCAGGGTGGGTGGGACCTGGACGGGGCGGAGGCGGACCCAGGTGAAGAAGACGGCGGCGGCGATGAGCATGCCGATGCCGGTCCATTGGTTGATGTCGATGCCGCCGGTTTTGGCCTCCTGTTCGGCGGCGTCGTAGGTCAGGCCCGTCACCAGGACGATGAGGCCGTAGCAGGCGAGCAGTGCGCCAACGATGGTGCGGATATCGAACAGCATGGCGGGCCTTTCCTATCCGGCGGGTGCGGTCAGCCGACGAAGATATTGAGGGCGATGACGATGACCAGGGCGATACCGGCCAGCAGGACGGGTCGCTGGTACCAGGGCAGCGTGTCCGATTCCGGGTCGGTGCGCACCTCTTTGGGAGTCTCGGAGTAGACCAGGCCGACCAGTTCCGCCGCGGGCCTGGGCTGCGACACCTGGGTGACGACCACGCTGACCACGATATCCACCACGAACGCCACGCCCGCCGCCACGAAACTCGAACCCTGCCCGGACAAATGGAAGGCACCGGCCTCGTGCAGGATGAAAACGACGATGGCGGAGGCGGTTCCGGCCACCAGGCCCGCCCATCCGGCGGCCGGTGTCATGCGCTTCCAGAACATGCCCAAGATGAAAGTCGCGAACAGCGGTGCGTTGAAGAAGCTGAACAGCGTTTGCAGATAGTCCATCATATTGCCGAAATTCCCGGCGATGAACGCGGTGCCGATGGCGGCGACGGTCGCGCCGACGGTGGCCAGGCGGCCAACGCGCAGGTAGTACCCGTCCTCCCGGTCCTTGACCACGTACTGCTGCCACAGGTCGTAGCTGAACACGGTGTTGAACGCCGAGACATTGGCTGCCATACCGGCCATGAACGCCGCGAGGAGTCCGGCCAGTCCCACCCCCAGCAGCCCGTTGGGCAGCGTGTCCTTCATGAGGTACAGCAGCGCCTGGTTGTAGGTGGTGTCACCCTGGTAGTCCGGATTCGCCGCGGTCCGCGCCTTGAGGTCGACGATCTGCGGCACCAGCACCGCGGAGATCATGCCCGGGATGACGACGAGGAAGGGGATGAACATCTTCGGATACGCGCCGATGATCGGCGTGCGCCGCGCGGCGGAGATCGAGTGCGTCGCCATGGCGCGCTGCACCTCGACGAAATTGGTGGTCCAGTAGCCGAACGACAGCACGAAGCCCAGGCCGAACACGATGCCGAGAACGGACATGAAGTTGTTCGCGAAACCGGACAGCTCATTACCCGGCCATGCCTCGACCTGCTGCGCACCGCCGGGACCGGTGATCACCTTGTCGCGCAGGCCATCCCAGCCGCCCACCTTGTGCAGACCGACCAGTGTCAGCGGCAGCAGCGCGGCCACGATCACGAAGAATTGCAGCACCTCGTTGTAGATGGCAGCCGACAGCCCGCCCAGCGTGATGTAGGAGAGCACGATCACCGCCGCCGCCATCACCGACACCCACAGCGGCCAGCCCAGCAGCACATTGAGAATGGTGCCGAGCAGGTACAGGTTGACCCCCGCGATGAGCACCTGCGCCACCGCGAAGCTGAGCGCGTTGACCAGGTGCGCGCCCGGTCCGAAGCGTCGCCGCATGAACTCCGGGACGCTGCGCACCTTGGAGCCGTAGTAGAACGGCATCATGACCACGCCCAGGAACAGCATGGCCGGAACCGCGCCGATCCAGAAGTAGTGCATGGTCGGCATGCCGTACTCCGCGCCGTTGGCGGACATGCCCATGATCTCGACCGCGCCGAGATTGGCGGAGATGAAGGCCAGACCGGTCACCCAGGCGGGCAGCGAACGTCCGGACAGGAAGAAGTCGATACTCGACGAAACCCGCTGCCGGGCCAGCAGACCGATGCCGAGAACGAAGAGGAAATACAGCGCCACCAGCGCGTAGTCGACGGGATCGGCATCCAGCCGCAATTGCCCGTCGGCGAGTACGGCGGTGAGGGTGTCGGCGGAACCGGCGACGTGGAACGGCATACAGCTCTCCTGACGAGACGATCGGGCGGAGACGAACAACCGTGCGGCGAATACTAACTGTCCAGTCCGTAGCGCCGGTGATGATCGTGCGGGACACGCCTGGCAGCGGGTCACACGCCTGCCCGTCGAAGTCGAAGCCTCACAGTGCAGCATGCAGAGCGAACCTTGCGAAAAGCAGTCCTACGTGTTCGTCCAAGTCCGATACGGGAAGCTTGTTTTCGTGACATGATCGACTCTGCTACCCGGGACCGTATGGCCGTACACGGGGTTCACCTCACCCCCCAACGAGCCGCGCCCAGTGCGCACCGGGTGACCTCATGGCGGAGGAATCGCGGACCTACGATGAAGTGGCGGCTTCATCGGGGACGGAGCGGACACAAGGGGGCGGCTGGTGGGCAGGGAGGCAGGGCCAACGGAGAGGTCCGGTCGACTATTCGGATCCTGTTGGCGCACCGTGCTGTTCGGATTCCTGCTCTGCCTGCTGACCCTGCTGCTGCTCCTGGCTTCCCGCTCCTTCGGTGTGTTCACGCTCAGCGTTTCCGTCATCGCCAGCGTGACCATGATCGGGGTGGGGCTGCGCCGCTACGCACCCCCGCAGCCGCTGCCGTGGTATCTGCTCTCGATCTCCGCCGTGCAGTTCACCATCGGGACGGTCCTGCGGGATGTCACGCACTCGCAGACGCATCCGTTCGACGACCTGTTCACGCTCACCGGATACTGCGGTATCGGCGCGGCGGCGGTGCTGTGGCTGCGGCCCCGCAAGCGCAGCACCGATCACGATCTGCTGCTGGATTCCGCGCTCATCGGGTTGGGTGCGCTGCTGGCCTCGTGGACCTTCCTCATCTCGCCGATCCTGCACGCGGCCGAGCGGATCTCGTTCACCACGCTGACCGCCGCGACCTACCCGGTGGTGGACGCGCTCATGCTGACCGTGGTCGCACATTCGGTGGTGACCTCGGCGCGTTCGGAATACTCCCTGCGTCTGGTGCACCTGGCCATGCTGATCATTCTGGCGGGCGATCTGGGCTACAACCTGGAGACGGCCGGATCGGCGGTGATCGAGCACGAGATCCTGCTGGTGCCACTGCAACTGGCGTACACGCTGATCGGGGTGGCGGCCCTGCACCCCACCATGGTCACGCTCGGGGAACCGCGGCGCATCCTGTCGCACCGGTCACGGCAGCGGGCCAGCATCATCGCCACCGTGCTCATCGTGGCGTCACTGGTGCCGGTGGTGGGTTCGAGCCTGGATCCGGTGGACCGGCTGGTGGTGTCGTCGCTGTTCGCGCTGCTGCTGGCCGGAATGCTGCTGCGCAGTGAGCGCGCCATCGAACGCAGTGCGCGCAGCGAGCGGCGGGCGCAGTATCAGGCCGATCACGACATGCTGACCGGACTGCTCAATCGCGCGGCACTGCTGCGGGCGCTGCATCGCAATCGCGAGCGCTGGGGTGAGGCGCCGCTGGCGCTGCTGTTCATCGACCTGGACGGGTTCAAACGGGTCAACGACAGCTACGGGCACGCGGTGGGTGACGAGTTGATCGCCAATGCGGCGGCGCGGATTCGGCGCATCATCCGGCGCGACGACGCCGCCGCCCGCTACGGCGGTGACGAATTCGTGGTGCTCACCCCGGTGGGGCGGCAGCAGGCCACCCTGCTGGCGGAGCGGCTGCTGGCCGCGCTCGGTGAACCGTTCGAGCTCAGTGCGGCGGAGGTCCGGATCGCGGCCAGTATCGGTGTCGCGTGCAGCGGCGGACGGGGCAGCGACACCACCGTGTACGACCTACTGCGCGAGGCGGATTCGGCCATGTACCAAGCCAAGGAGTTCTCACTCGGCTACGTGTTCCAGGACGAGGCGCCCCCGGTCCAGCCCGCCGATCAACCGGCGTGGCAACGAGAAACGGCGGTCTG
>NZ_JASCXP010000125.1:0-17166 GCF_030010695.1 Nocardia sp. CC201C | reverse complement strand
CGGGGTTCACCGGGCGGCCGTGGCGGTCTTGTCGGCGATCGTTATGGTTCGGCCGTTGAGGCCGTGCCGGGGTACTGGTCGAGCGCTGGTTCCAGGGCTGCGGCACTCCAGCGAACCGACGCGATCCGGGCGACCGCCGCACCATCGCGCGACTAGGAGGGCACCCGCGCCGACCGCACGCCCTGTGCCAGTTCGGCCGTGAGCGAGCGCACCGCGTCCAAGCCCTGGGCGGCGGCGCTGACCAGGGCCGAGCCGACGATGACGCCGTCGGCGTAGGCCGCGATCTCGGCGGCCTGGGCTCCGTTGCGCACGCCCAGGCCGACACCGATCGGGATATCGGAGTGGGTGCGGATGCGTGCGCACAGGGCGGGGGCCATATCGGAGACGGCGTCGCGCGCGCCGGTCACACCCATGGTGGAGGCGGCGTAGACGAAACCGCGTGACGCCTCCAGGGTTTTGACCAGACGCTCCTCGGTGGAGGACGGCGCGACCAGGAAGATGCGGTCCAGATTGTGGGTGGCCGACGCGATGAACCAATCGTCGGCCTCCTCCGGAATCAGATTGGGCGTGATGAGTCCGAGGCCGCCCGCCGCCGCGAGATCGCGGGCGAAGGTGTCGACGCCGTACTTCAGCACCGGATTCCAGTAGGTCATGACGACGGCCTTGCCGCCCGCCGCGCTGATGGCCTCCACCACCCGGAATACGTCGCGCACCCGCACGCCGCCGCGCAGCGCCTGTTCGGCGGCGGCCTGGATGGTGGGGCCGTCCATCACCGGGTCGGAGTACGCGACACCGACTTCGATGACGTCGCAACCGGATTCGACCATGGCGGTGCAGGCGTCGATGGACCCCTGCAGGTCCGGGTAGCCGGCGGGCAGATAGCCGATGAGCGCCGCGCGGTTCTCCTCGCGGGCCGCGGCGAAGGTGTTGGCGAGATTGGACTGCTGGCTCACTGCTGCCCCTCCGGGTCGTCGAACAGCCCGAACCAGCGGGCGGCGGTGTCCATATCCTTGTCGCCGCGACCGGACAGGTTCACCAGGATGATCGCACCCGCACCCAACTCCTTGCCCAGTTGCAGCGCGCCCGCCACGGCGTGCGCGGATTCGATGGCCGGGATGATGCCCTCGGCGCGCGAGAGCAGCAGCAGCGCGTCCATGGCCTCGGTATCGGTGATCGGCCGGTACTCGGCGCGCCCGATGTCCTTGAGGTACGCGTGCTCGGGGCCGACTCCGGGATAGTCCAAACCCGCTGAGATGGAATGGGATTCGATGGTCTGGCCGTCCTCGTCCTGCAGCAGGTACGAGTACGCGCCCTGGAACGCACCCGGCGTGCCGCCGGTGAAGGTGGCGGCGTGGCGACCGGTGTCGACGCCGTCGCCCGCGGCCTCGTAGCCGATCAGGCGCACGTCGGCGTCGTCGAGGAAGGCGTGGAAGATGCCGATGGCATTGGAGCCGCCGCCCACGCACGCGGTGACCGCGTCGGGCAGGCGGCCGGTCTGCGCCAGCACCTGGGCGCGCGCCTCCATACCGACGATGCGCTGAAAATCGCGCACCATCAACGGGAACGGATGCGGACCGGCGGCGGTGCCGAAGCAGTAGTAGGTGCGGTCGGCATTGGTGACCCAGTCGCGCAGCGCCTCGTTGATGGCGTCCTTGAGGGTCCGCGAACCGGAGGTCACCGACACCACCTCCGCGCCCAGCAGCCGCATGCGGGCCACGTTCAGGGCCTGCCGGGCGGTGTCGACCGCGCCCATGTAGATGACGCATTCCAAGCCCAGCAGCGCGCACGCGGTGGCGGTGGCGACGCCGTGCTGCCCCGCGCCGGTCTCGGCGATGACGCGGGTCTTGCCCATGCGCTTGGCCAGCAGCGCCTGGCCCAGCACATTGTTGATTTTGTGAGAACCGGTGTGGTTCAAGTCTTCCCGCTTGAGCAGGATGCGCGCGCCACCGGCGTGCTCGGCCAGTTTGGTGCATTCGAACACCGGCGACGGACGGCCGGTGTAGTCGCGCTGCAGGCGGTCGAGTTCACCGAGGAAGTCCGGGTCGAGCCGGACCTTCTCGTATTCGGCGGTGACCTCCTCGATCACCGCCATCAACGCCTCGGGTACGTGGCGGCCGCCGTAGACGCCGAAATGGCCGCCCAGGTCGGGTTCGTGCGCGCTCTTGTTCGCGACGCCGTCGCTGGCCTTGGGCAGGGTGTCGTTCGTCGGTGTCATCTCGTCTCTCACCGGCCCCGGCGCACCGGCTTCGGGCAGGACGGATGCGTTCCGGCGGTCACCAGCTCGGCCACGGCGGCGCGGGGATCACCGCTGGTCACCAGGCCCTCGCCGACCAGGACGGCATCCGCGCCCGCACCGGCGTAGGCCAGCAGGTCGGCGGTGCCGCGGATACCGGACTCGGCCACCCGGATGACCTCACTGGGCAGGCCGGGCGCGATGCGGGCGAACACGTCCCGATCCACCTCGAGGGTCTTCAGGTTGCGGGCGTTCACGCCGATCACGGTGGCACCGGCGGTGAGGGCGCGATCGGCCTCCTCCTCGGTGTGCACCTCGACCAGGGCGGTCATGCCCAGCGATTCGGTGCGGTCGATGAGCGAGGACAGCACGTCCTGCTCCAGGGCCGCCACGATGAGCAGGATGACGTCCGCGCCGTGCGCACGGGCCTCGTGGATCTGGTACGGGCCGACGATGAAGTCCTTGCGCAGGATCGGGATGTCCACCGCGGCGCGCACGGCGTCCAGATCGGCCAGGGAGCCGTGGAAGCGGCGCTGTTCGGTCAGCACGCTGATGATGCGCGCGCCGCCGTCCTCGTAGGCTCGGGCCAGGTCGGCCGGATTGGCGATATCCGCGAGCGCGCCCTTGGAGGGGCTGGCACGCTTCACTTCGGCGATCACGCCGATCCCGTCCTCGTGCAGCGCTGCCTTCGCGTCGCGGGGCGAGGGCGCGGCCGCGGCAGCCTTCTTGACGGCCTGGAAATCCAGGAGGGCTTCCCGTGCGGCCACATCCGCGCGGACCCCGTCGAGAATCGAGTCGAGTACCGTCATCTGGCTCGAATCCTTTCTGGGGAGACGGACTTGCTGCCTGAGAATCCCCCCAGGCGCTGTCTCACCGATGCTGATAAAGAGTAAATGGCTATCTCCGCGTCGTTGACGGCGGGGGCGGTACGGGGGCTTGGTCCGGTCTCCGCCGCTGTTCAGCGAGTCGGGCGACCGGCCGACCCGGAATCCGGATCATCGTGCGCGGCAGAGGTATTGGCGGCCTCGTCGGTGGGGTCGTCCCCGGCATCGAGGGCATCCCAGAGCACTCGGCCCGACAGTTGTTCACCGGGGGCGGGCTGTGACGCGGATTCGGCGCGGCGCGGCGCCGTCTCACCGGCACGCCACTGGTCCGTCTCACCGGCACGCCACTGGTCCGTCTGAGCGGCACGCCGCTGGTCCGTCTGAGCGGCACGCCGCTGGTCCGTCTGAGCGGCACGCCGCTGGCCCGTCTGAGCGGCACGCCGCTGGCCCGTCTGAGCGGTACGCCGCTGGCCCGTCTGAGCGGTACGCCGCTGGCCCGTCTGAGCGGCACGCCGCTGCGCCACCTCGGCGGCGGCCGCCGAGCGCCGGACGGCGGGGTTGTCGTATTTGCCGGACAGTCGGCCGGTATCCGACGGCATGCGCACCAGCAGCACCCCGGCCAGGAAGGCGGCGACCGCGCCCACCAGCGCCACCACGGCGGGTGCCGTCGCGGTCTGGGTGCTCACCACATGTTCCCAGTCGCGCAGTTCGGCCAGTCGACCGGCCCGCTCCGCGAGCTGTCCCTCCCCTCTGAGCAGGGCGTACTCCGGCACCGCGGCCACGGCGGCGAGCAACGCGACCACCACGCCGACCATCCGGCGCGGCCAGCCGCGGGTGGCGAAGACGGCCGCGATGGTGGCGACCAGGGCCAGCGCCAGCGGAGTGAGCGCACCGAACCAGGTACCGCCGTCGAGGTCGATATCGCGCGGCGCACCGAGTTCACTGCTGACCTCGATGCTCACCCACGTCATCCGCGACGACACCCACAGCGCCCCGGCGGCGACGGCCAGCAGCAGCACCGCCACGATGGGTTTGCGCCGGCGCGGCGTATCCGGCTGCGCCCCTTGCGCGTCCGCGCCGGGTCCGGCCTCGATCTCGGCACGAATGACGGGATCGACGGAGCCGGAGGCAGTTTCCCCGATCACCGTCGAATCAGGCTGCGCGGCAGCCGGATTCCCAGACGCAGCGGCATCATCGGCCGCGCTGGACGGACCACCACGCGGGGCGGCGGGGCGGGTGGGCGCGTCCCCGGATGTCGCCGACGTGGCGGCAGGAGCCGCGTTCGGCGCGGCGGGCGGTCCGTCGGTACCGGTAGCGATCTCCGGATCCCGCCCGCGGTCCGGGTCGGCCGCATCGCTCATAGCGTGCCGCCCTGTCCGTCCGGGCGGTAGGCGCGGACCGTCTGGGCGGCGGCGACGGCCTTGAGGACGGCCATGGCCTTGTTGCGGGATTCGACGTCCTCGTAGTCCGGATCGGAGTCGGCGACCACGCCCGCGCCCGCCTGCACGTAGGCGATGCCGTCCTTGAGCAGGGCGGTGCGGATACAGATGGCGGTATCGGCGTCGCCCGCGAAATCCAGGTAGCCGACCACGCCGCCGTAGATGCCGCGGCGGGTGGGCTCCAACTCCTCGAGCAGTTCCATGGCGCGGACCTTCGGCGCGCCGGAGAGGGTGCCCGCGGGGAAGCAGGCGCGCACCGCGTCGAGGGCGATGCGGCCGGGGGCCAGGCGACCCGAGACCGTGGACACCAGGTGCATGACGTGGCTGTAGCGCTCGATGTGGCGGTATTCGGTGACCCGCACGGTGCCCGGTTCGCAGACTCGGCCCAGATCGTTGCGGCCGAGGTCGACGAGCATGAGGTGCTCGGCGTTCTCCTTCTCGTCGGCGAGCAGCCCCTTCTCCAGTAGCAGATCGTCCTCCTCGGTGGCCCCGCGCCAGCGAGTACCCGCGATGGGGTGCGTGGTGGCGAGGCCGTCCTTCACCGTGACCAGCGATTCGGGGCTGGAGCCGACGATGGAGAAGGCGGTGCCGCCGGACCGGTCGGGGATGTGCATGAGGTACATGTACGGGCTCGGATTGGAGGCGCGCAGCATGCGGTACAGATCCAGCGGGCTGCCGTCGTAGTCCATCTCGAAGCGCTGCGACAGCACCACCTGGAACGCCTCACCCGCCTCGATCTCCTTGACCAGGCGGCGCACGCCCGCGCCGAACTCCTCGGAGGTGCGCTGGCGGCGGAATTCGGGCTCGGGGCGTTCGAAGACGGAGACGGTGGAATCGGCGGGGGCGGCCAGGGCGGCGGTCATGCGGTCCAGGCGGGCCACCGCGTCGTCGTACGCCTCGTCCACGCGCTCGTCGGTGCCGTTCCAGTTGACGGCATTGGCGATGAGGGTGATGGCGCCCTCGTGGTGGTCGAAGGCCGCCAGGTCGGTGGCCAGCAGCAGCACCAACTCCGGCAGTTCGAGGTCGTCGGCGGCGATGACGGGCAGGCGTTCCATGCGGCGTACCGCGTCGTAGCCGAGGTAGCCGACCAGGCCGCCGGTGAGCGGCGGCAGACCGGGCAGTCGTTCGGTGCGCAGGAGTTGCAGCGTCTCCCGCAGCGCCTCCAGGGGCTCACCCCCGGCGGGGGCGTCGGCCGGAACCTGCCCGAGCCAGGTCGCCTGCCCGTTCTCGACGGTCAGCGCGGTGGGACTGCCCGCGCCGATGAACGACCAGCGCGACCACGATCGCCCGTTCTCGGCCGACTCCAGCAGGAAGGTTCCCGCCCGGTCGGCGGCCAGTTTGCGATAGGCCGAGAGGGGAGTTTCCGAGTCCGCCAACACCTTTCGAATCACCGGAACGACCCGATGATCGGCCGCGAGCTGGCGGAACTGTTCGCGGGAGGTGGTGGTGGGAGTGGAGGAACCGCGCATTGCCCCATCATTCCAGGCCGGTCGATCGGCATCGAATCCCGCTCCCCGCACAGCCGGAGCCATACCGGCCGCGAATAACAGTGGCGGTGATCACTACACTCGCCACACGCGGTATCCCTTATCGAGAGGAGTTCAACACCGATGTACCCCTCGCAACCGGTCGCACCGGAGGGTCCCCGGCACGCCAGTCCGCAGGTCGGCCCGGGTGGGCACCCGACCCAGCCACCCCGGATGATGAATATGAACCCGGCCGCCAAGCCCAGCGCCCTCGCCTCCTTCGTCACCTATGTGAAGGCACTCGAGGCGCTGGATCCGCGCCGCTTCCCGGACGAGTACGCCGAGCACGCCGACCGCATCCGCGAACTCAAGCCCTTCCTCCGGGCCCACGGCATCCTCGATGTCATGGAGATCAAGAACCCGGACGTCGCCGCCCTCATCGGCGTCTGACCCCACCGGGCGTCCGGTACGCACAGGCGATTCGGCCCGCGCACACCGCTGTGCGCGGGCCGTGCCGTGTGATGCGGCGGGCCATGTCGGCGCGCCCCGTGGCTCCCGGAACGCCGATCCGACCGGAGCGGGCCGTTCCGCTCGGGACTATGCTCGCCGCCATGCGAATTCGCGCGTTCCAAGCCGCCGATCGCGACGCCGTGCACGAGGTGTCGGTGCGGGCCGGAGCTGGATCTCCGTCCGGAGTGCTGTGGGGAGATCCGGAGTCGGAGATGGCGGTGTATCTGGATCCGTACCTGGATCTGGAACCCGATTCGCTGCTGCTGGCGGAGTCGGATGGTCGGCTGGTGGGGTATCTCGCCGGATGTCTGGACGGGACGCGGTTCCCCAGCGAGGAGGAACGGATCGAGCGGGCCATCCGGACATATCGCCTGCTCCGGAAGCGGACGGCACGGGCGTTCTTCCTGCGCAGTGCCGTGGACATGGCGGCTGCCAAGCTGCGGCGACGGCCGACGGCCGGGGATTTCGTCGATGCGCGATGGCCGTCACATCTGCATATCGGCCTCGTCCCCGAAGCGCGCGGCACCGGCGCGGCCGAGGCGCTCATGCGGCGGTGGTTCGAGCGGCTCGACGCGCACGGCTCTCCCGGGTGCCATCTACAGACCTTGGTCGAGAACACCCGGGCCGTGCGGTTTTTCACCCGGACCGGATTCGTCACGCACGGCGTGCCCGCCGAAGTGCCAGGACTGCGGTACCGGGGCGCGCGGGTACATCAGCTGACGATGGTGCGCCCCGGCTGAACGGCGATCGGCCCTCGTCGCCCGACCGATCGCGGTAGCCCGCCGGTGCCCGACGTCCCGTAATGTCTCCGGCATGAAGGCAGGCCAGCTCGCCCCGAGTTTCAAGCTTCCCGATCAGACCGGCACCGTGCGCTCGCTCGACGAACTGCTCGCGGACGGCCCTGTCGTGCTGTTCTTCTACCCCGCCGCCAATACCCCGGTGTGCACCGCCGAGGCATGCCACTTCCGCGACCTCGCCGCCGAATTCGCCGCCGCGGGCGCGACCCCGGTCGGCATCAGCACCGACTCGGTGCAGACCCAGGCCGGTTTCGCGGGCAAACAGAACCTGGACTATCCGCTGCTCTCCGACAACGACGGCGCGGTAGCCGCCGCATTCGGCGTCAAACGCGGCCTGCTGGGCAAACTCTCCCCCGTCAAACGCACCACCTTCGTCATCGACCCGGACCGCACCATCGCGGCCGTGATCAACAGCGAACTACGCGCCAACGTCCACGCCGACGACGCCCTGGAGTTCCTCCGCAACCGCGCGACCTAACGCCGACCGCATGCGGCGGTAGCAACCACCGATCGCGACCAGGCGACGGCGAGGGCGGCGGCGAAAGCCGGTTGCGACAGCACCTCATCGGGGTGGTGCAGCCGCGCTACCGAGAGATGCCGGTCGCGGAGTGGGCGGCCGGCGCTATGGCCCCAGGGACGGCGACGTATCGGCACACCCGCCTGCCGATGCGATCGCCGCCGTGTCACACCGGCAGTGGTGCGCACACTCACCCGCGCCGCCAGCCTCAGCGCGAGGCGGCGATCAACACAGCACCACGACGCTGCCCGCGTAGGCGACGAGGATGAGGGTAGCGGCGGCGAAAGCCGGTTGTAGCAGCCGCCTTTCGAGATAGCGCGGCCGTGCGGCACCCCCGGGCGGCGCTGGTCGCGGGGTGCGGGCACGGCGGCCTGATCCGAGGTGTTGACGGTCGGGCCGCCGCTGCCGTGGGGCATTCCAGTGGCGGAGACGGGTCCGCGGCCGCCGCCGTGAGGCGTTCCAGATGCGGTGACCGCCCGGCGATCTCAGCCAGGCAGCGTCTCTGAGGCGAGGGCGGTCGCCGGTGCCCGGGGTCGGCGCCCCGGGGAGAGGGCGGTCATTTCGGTTCTGCGACTTCAGTTTTCGGCGGATCAAGCCGACGACGGTGAGGATCGCGGTGAGGAGGAGCATCGCGGGGCCGGTCAGGCGGCGGGGGCGGGGTGGGGGTTGGCGGTGCCGCGTGGGAGGCGGCGGCGGGCCGGGCCGGGGTCGGGGACCAGGTCGAAGCGGATGAGGCTGTCGGCGGTGTCGAGGAGGGTTTCGGCGAGGGGGCGCATGGTCCAGCCGAGTTCGCGGCTCGCCTTCTCGGCGCTGACGGATTCGTCGCGGCCGAGGTAGGGGACGGCGGTGCGGGCGGTGGCGTCGAAGCGGGCGGCCAGGCGGACCAGCCAGTCCGGCAGGGCGCGGGCGGTGATCCGGTAGCGGCCCGCCAGGATGCGAGCCATCTGCGGGAGTGACACCTGTTCCCCGGCCAGGATGTAGCGGTTGCCCGCGGCCGCCGGCTCCGCCATGGCCAGGCGGTGTCCGACCGCCGCGTCCCGCACGTCCACGGTGCAGAAGTTCAGCCGCGGCACGCCGGGCATCTCCCCGGCCAGCACCAGGCGCAGGCCCTCCACCGAGGTGCCGACCCGTGCGTTCCGCACCGGCCCCAGGATCATGCCGGGATTGACCACGGCGAGTTCGAATCCCGGTGTGGCGTGGGCGAAGTCCCAGGCCGCGCGTTCGGCGAGCGTCTTGCTCTTCTCGTAGGGGTCGCAGACCGCCGGATCCGACCAGTCCGCCTCGGTGCACAGTCCGGTGTGCCCGACCCGCACCGCCGCGATCGACGAGGTGTACACCACCCGTTCGACCCCGGCGTCCCGCGCGGCGCTCAGCACCCGCCGCATGCCGTCTACGGCCGGACGCACCAACTCGTCCTCGTGTTCGGGCGTGCCCAGCGGGAAGGGCGAGGCGGTGTGCAGCACATACCGGCAGCCCGCCACCGCCTCGGTCCAACCGACATCGCTGCTCAGATCCGCCTCCACCAACTCCACGCCGCGCAGGTGCGCGGTGGCGGCGGCATCGGCGAGCGAGCGGACGGTGCCGCGCACCGCGTAGCCGTGCTCCTGTAGTTCGGCGACGACATGCCCGGCGAGATACCCCGAAACCCCGGTCACGAGAACACGATCCGTCATGGCCAAGCTCCAATCTAATCGCTGTTCAGAATCTAATCAATGTATAGATTGGCGGAGCCCCGGCCGTCAACCCCTTACGCTCATGCCATGTCGACGAAGTCCCGCTACCATCACGGCGCGCTCCGGGAGGAGCTCATGCGCGCATCCCTCGAACTGATCGAATCCGAGGGCCTGGCCGCCGTGAGCCTGCGCCGCGTGGCCCGCGAGGCCGGGGTCAGCCCCGGCGCGCCCTACCACCACTTCGCCGACCGCGCCGCGCTCATGACCGCGCTGTCCACCCAGGGGTTCGAACTGCTGCGCGCGGAACTCCAGACCGCCCGCGACCGGGCCGGCACGCCCATGGCCCGCCTGGCCGCCCTCGCCGACGCCTACGTGCGCTTCGCCCGCGAGCGGCCCGCCCACTTTCGCCTCATGTTCCGGCCGGAGCTGTCGCACTCGCACAAGCATCCGGAGACCAGCGCGGCCGGTGACGCCGCCTTCGCCGTACTGGCCGACACCGTCGCCGAGGCCGCCGCGGCCGGGGCGCTGCCCACCGACGAGGCCGATATCCTCGCCATGACCTGGTGGAGCCTGGCGCACGGACTGGCCTCGCTCACCCTCGACGGCAAACTCCCCGATCGGGCCGCGCAGCTGGGAATGACGGTGCCGGACCTCAGCGACCGGGTCACCCGACTCTTCGCCGACCTGGTCGATTCCACCCGAACCCGACGCTGACCCAGCCCACCGAAGCACTGCGGCGAAACCCACCGCGGCCCAGCCGAGCGACCTCCTAGCAAACCCTGCGGTACGGGCCTACGCTGTGCCCATGACGACGCCGATCGAACAGCCGACCGAAGGCAGGAGTTCCTTCGCCACCTGGCGCAATCGCATTATCGGGGTGCTGGTGCTGGCCCTGGTGCTGTGGCTGGCGTATCTCGTTCTGGCCGCGTTCATCCCGCGCTGGTGGGCCCAGCGAATTGCGGAAATGGTGCATTCCAGCTTTTCCAAGGGCATCTGGTACGGACTCGTCTTCGGGTTGGTCTGCACGGCCGTACCACTATTCCTCATCCTCTTCTCCACCATGGTCTGGCGGAAACGGGGTGGCCGGTTCGTCGCCGGTGCGCTGGTGGTTCTCGCCATCGCGGTGGCCGTGCCGAACCTCATGACGCTCACCATCGTGCTGGGCGACAGCAGCGCCGCCCACGCCGGTGAGCGCATTCTCGACGTGGACGCCCCGGGCTTCCGCGGCGCCTGCCTGGCGGGCGCCATCGCGGCCGCGATCCTGTTCGCTCTCACCGCATTTCTGTTGGCTCGCAGGGGCTTCCGTCGGCATCGTGCCGTCAAGCAGCGGGCCGCGCAGGAAAAAGCGCAACTCACCGCCGATGCGCCGGACCCGGCACCGGCACCGTCGGAGCCGCGCGAGCACTGAGCGAGCCACCCCCCGCGACACGCGCCGCCACGTGAGTGATGTCACGTCATTCAGTAACGCCCGTGACGTATGAGCGAAATCGTGGCAAACTTTGCTTGCGGGTGACTGCACGTGGAAGCTCCGAGGGTCGCGGACACGCTTCGACGATCGACAGTCACTTGGCTGCTACGAGAGGGCACACGGTGACCAAGTGGTTGAATCCAATGGAACAGCGAGCTTGGCGTACTGTCATCGCGCTGACCACCCGGCTGCCCGCCGCCCTGGATACCCAGTTGCAACGCGAATCCGGGATTACCCATTTCGAGTACTTCGTGATGACCCTGCTCTCCGAGGAGCCGGGCCATCGATTGCAGCTGAGCGAACTGGCGCGAAAGGCAAACGCATCGCTATCGCGACTGTCGCATGTGGTGTCGAAGCTGGAGCGGCTCGGCTGGGCACAGCGCGCCACCATGGCGGGCCGCCGCGGCGCACAGGCCGTACTCACCGACGCCGGATTCCAGAAGGTGACCGAGGCCGCGCCCGGATATCTGGATACGGTGCGCGGCTTGGTATTCGACGGCTTGGACGAGGAGCGCACCCGCGAACTGCTGGAGCTCGGTGAGCTCCTGGTGGCGCAGATGGAGCGCGGAATCAGCCGCGGCATAGGGAGATCCGGCCGCGGCGGGGGCAGTGCGGACGGCCGGGAGTATCTGCTCCCCGACAATCACATCGCCGACAATCACATCGCCCCGGCCGCACCCGACGGCGACACCCTCGGCAATCTCTGAGCCGCCGCGGGCCACGCGACACGACCGAAGCATGCTCGGCCGCAGGCGTATTCGCCCACGGTCGCACACTCGGGCCGCATCACTCAGAATCACTCGGGCCGTCACGGTCATGCCACAACACTCAGGCCGCAGCGTCGGGCCGCATCCCTCAGGCCACAGCGCCGAGCCGTCGCACTCAGGCCACAGCGCCGAGCCGTCGCACTCGGGTCACAGCGCCCGAGCCGTCGCGGTCAGCAGCACGTCGCCGTCCCAGCAGGTGTGCGTGCCGGTGTGGCAGGCCGCGCCCTCCTGGTCGACGATGAGCAGGAGGGCGTCACCGTCGCAGTCCAGGCGCACCTCGTGCACGTACTGGGTGTGCCCGGAGGTCTCCCCCTTCACCCAGTACTGCCCGCGCGAGCGCGAGTAGTAGGTGGCCTTGCGGGTGGCGAGGGTGCGAGCGAGGGCCTCGTCGTCCATCCAGGCCATCATGAGCACATCACCGGTGGACTTCTCCTGGGCGATGGCGGCGACCAACCCGGCCTCGTTGCGCTTGAGGCGGGCGGCGATGGCGGGTTCGAGGCTCATGACTCGGTTATAACAGGGCCGGCCACCCCGCCCGTATGCGGGGCGGCCGCGCACCCGTCACCGAAGATAACGAAGTCATAAACATTGCCGGGAAGATCATCGGCCATTTTGGACAACCGCCCAGTATTCAGCGCATGCATTACCGATCAGTAATGGCCGTGCTGTGCGTGGTCGCCGCCGCTCTCCTGCCCGGCGCCCCGGCCGCCGCCCAACCCACCGCGGCCCCCACCATCGCCAGCTACAACGTCTTCATGCTCTCGCGCAATCTCTACCCCAACTGGGGTCAGGTCACCCGCGCGGACCTCATCACCGCCCAGGGCGTGGTCGCCGACCAGGACGTGGTCGTCCTCCAGGAGGCGTTCGACAACGACGCCTCCGACCGGCTGCTGAGCAATCTGGCCGCCACCCATCCGCACCAGACCCCGGTCATGGGCCGCTCCCGCGGCGGCTGGGACGCCACCGAGGGCTCGTACTCCGCCACCACCCCAGAGGACGGCGGCGTGGCCATCGTGAGCCGCTGGCCCATCACCCGCAAGATCCAGTACATCTACGCCGACGCCTGCGGCGCGGACTGGTGGTCCAACAAGGGGTTCGTCTACGTGGAACTGGCCGCGCCCGGCGGGCCGCTGCACGTGATCGGCACCCACGCCCAATCCGAAGACGACGGCTGCTCGGCCGGGGAGCCGCGCACCATGCGCTCGCGCCAGCGCGCCGAACTGCGGCAGTTCCTCGCCGCCCGGAACATCCCGGCGAGCCAGCCGGTGTACGTGGCGGGCGATCTCAACGTGATCGAGGCCAGTGACGAATATTCGCAGATGCTCAGCGAATTGGGTGCGGTGCGCCCCGAGCACACCGGCCACCCGCACTCGTGGGACTGCCGCGACAACAGCGTCTGCCTGGACCAGTACGGCGCGGAGTACGCCTCCGAACACCTGGACTACGTGCTGCCCATCGCGGGCTACGCGGTGCCGTCGCGGTACGTGAACGAGACCCGCCGGGTGAAGAGTCCGGAGTGGTCGGTCACCTCGTGGGGCAAGACCTACCGTTACGTCGACTACTCCGACCACTACCCGGTGTTCGGTCGGGCGGGCTGATCAGCGGACGGTGATGCCCTCGGTGCGCATGGCGTCCTTCACATCCTTGATGGTCAGATCACCGAAGTGGAAGACGCTGGCGGCGAGCACCGCGTCGGCACCGGCCCGCACGGCGGGGGCGAAGTCGTCGACCTTGCCCGCGCCGCCGCTGGCGATGACCGGCACGGTGACCGCCGCGCGCACCGCGCGGATCATGGTCAGATCGAATCCGGCCTTGGTGCCGTCGGCGTCCATGGAGTTGAGCAGGATCTCGCCGACGCCGAGTTCGGCCCCGCGCACCGCCCATTCCACGGCGTCGATGCCGGTGCCGCGCTTACCGCCGTGCGTGGTCACCTCCCAGCCGGACGGAGTGGGCTGCTGCCCCTCCGGCACCGTGCGCGCGTCCACCGAGAGCACGATGCACTGGGAGCCGAACCGTTCCGACATCTCGCGCAGTACGTCGGGTTTGGCGATGGCGGCGGTATTGACCGACACCTTGTCCGCGCCCGCGCGCAGCAGCCGGTCCACATCGTCGACGGTGCGCACGCCGCCGCCCACGGTGAGCGGGATGAAGATCTGCTCGGCGGTGCGGGTCACCACGTCGATCATGGTGCCGCGGTCGCCGGTGGAGGCAGTGACGTCGAGGAAGGTGAGTTCATCCGCACCCTGGGCGTCGTAGGTGGCGGCCAGTTCGACCGGATCACCGGCGTCGCGCAGATTCTGGAAGTTGACGCCCTTGACGACGCGGCCCGCGTCCACGTCCAGACAGGGAATCACGCGTACTGCCAACGTCATTGCCTCACCTCTCCTCGGACCTGATCGACACAGGCGGCGATCATGTCCAGTAGTTCCTCGTGCACACCGGGCGCGGCCGCCAGCACCGAACCCGATTCGATGGTCCAGTCCCGCCCGAGCAGATCGGTGACCACCCCGCCCGCGGCCCGCACCAACGCCACCCCGGCGGCGTTGTCCCAGGCGTGATGGCCGAACACCACGGCCCCGCCCAGAATCCCGGATGCCGTGTACGCCAGGTCGATTCCGGTCGAGCCGTGCATGCGCATGCGGCCGGACAGGCGGCTGAGCGCACCCAGCAGGTTGAAGCGGAAGCGCCCCGGGATGCGCCCCTCGCCATCCAGGTTGAACGCGCCGAAGCCGATCATGGCGTCGGCGAGCCTGCTCGTCGACAGCGGTGGCAGCGGGACGTCGTCGAGCAGCAGCGGTCCCCCGACCGCGGCGGCGTAACGCTGGCCGAGCACCGGCAGCCAGGTCAGGCCCAGCACCGGGACGCCGTCCTCGACCAGTGCCAGCAGCATGCCCGAGAGTGGATGTCCCGCCGAATAATTGAATGTGCCGTCGATGGGGTCGAGCACCCACGCGGTGCCCGAGGTCAGCTGCGGACCGCCGAATTCCTCACCGTGCACCGGAATTCCGGTGCGCTCGTACAGCTGTCGCGAGATCTGGCGTTCCAGTTCCAGGTCCAGGGCGGTGGCGAAATCGCCGCGGCCCTTCTGGACGGCGCTGGGCGCGCCGAGCCCCTCCACGAAACGCGGTGCGGCGGCGTCGAGTACCTCGCTCGCGACGGCGAGCAGCGCGGTGCGGTCGGCGGCCATCCGCTAGCGGACCGCGTCGAGCGCTTCGGGCAGGGTGAACCGGCCCGCGTACAGCGCCTTGCCGATGATCGCGCCCTCCACCCCCTCGGGCACCAGGGTGGCGATGGCGCGCAGGTCGTCCAGGGTGGACACGCCGCCGGAGGCGATGACCGGCGCCTCGGCGGCATTGGCGACCTGGCTCAGCAGGTCCAGGTTGGGGCCGGTGAGGGTACCGTCGCGGCCCACGTCGGTGACCACGTAGCGGGTGCAGCCGTCACGCTCCAGGCGTTCGAGCACCTCCCACAGATCACCGCCGTCGGTGACCCAGCCGCGCCCGCGCAGCCGCCACTCGCCGTCGATGAGCTTGACGTCCAGGCCGATGGCGATGCGGTCGCCGTACTCACCGAGCACACGCGCGCACCACTGCGGATTCTCCAGCGCGGCGGTGCCGATATTGACCCGGGCGCAGCCGGTGGCCAGCGCCGCCTTCAGCGAATCGTCGTCGCGGATGCCGCCGGACAGTTCGACCCGCACATCGAGTTCGCCGACCACCTCGGCGATGAGATCGCGGTTGCTGCCCCGCCCGAAGGCGGCGTCGAGGTCCACCAGATGCACCCACTCGGCCCCGGCTTCCTGCCAGGCGTGGGCGGCGTCGCGCGGCGAACCGTAGCTGGTCTCGCTTCCGGCCTCGCCCTGAACGAGGCGGACGGCTTCACCATTGGCGACATCGACGGCGGGTAGCAGCACAAGACTCACGGAACCACCTTAGTGGTTGCCGGTCGGCGGCCCGCCGTCGGCCCGCACCGGGGAGACGCCGGTCACCAGCGATAGTCGAGGAACTTGCCGTCGAAGGTGACCACCACGCGGTCACCGTCCGGATGCGGGCGGCGGCTGATGTCGATGGTGAAGTTGATGGCGCTCATGATGCCGTCGCCGAACTCCTCGTGGATGAGTTCCTTGAGCGCCGGTCCGTAGACATTGACGGCTTCCACGAAGCGGTACACGGTGGGATCGGTCATGATCTCCGGATCGGCGGTGCGGGCGGGCTGCCGCACCAGCGCCTCGGCGACCGCGTCATCGAGGCCGAGCAGACCGCACACCTTCGCCGCCTGCTCCCCGGTGAGCGGATGCCGTCCCAGCAGGGCGGCGGTGGTCCACACCAGTGGCGCGTCGATGGCGGCCGCCAGCTCCGCCCACGTGTGCCCGCCGCGGATGCGGGCCGTGGTGACGAGGTCGGCGGCCTCGGTCTTGCTCATCATCGGGGTCATCGAGATCTCCTGTGTCGGAAGCCAACTCCGCCACCCTGCCACAGCGTCAGCGGTCGACCGCCGCTGGAAACACACTGTTCACCGCACCGGTCACCTGCCGGAAACCCGTACCGGAGTGTGAGGTTCGGGAAACATCGGGGCGGCGGTGAGGTCATGGCTGGGCAACAACCGGTACCCAGAATCGGCATATCCCCACCGATCGAAGGAACACCCCACATGTCGTATCTGAAACCCGCCGAGTTCGTCACGAAGATGGTGGACGCCGGCCAGGACAAGGCGCTGATGTCCACCCGCGACACCGTGATTCGCGCGTACATGGCGGGTGCGATCCTCGCGCTCGCCGCCGCGTTCGCCGTCACCATCACCGTGCAGACCGGCAATCCGCTGCTGGGCGCGGTGTTGTTCCCCGTCGGCTTCTGCATGCTCTACCTGCTCGGCTTCGACCTGCTCACCGGGGTGTTCACGCTGGTGCCGCTGGCCTGGCTGGACCGGCGGCCGGGCGTGAATCTGCGGGCCATGCTGCGCAACTGGGGGCTGGTGTTCGTCGGCAATTTCGCCGGGGCGTTCACCGTGGCCGTCATGATGGCGATCATCGTGACCATGGGCTTCGCCGTCGATCCCAACGAGGTCGGCCAGAAGCTCGGTGATATCGGCGAATCCCGCACCGTCGGCTACGCCGAGTACGGCGCTTCCGGCATGCTCACCCTGTTCATCCGCGGCGTGCTGTGCAACTGGATGGTCTCCACGGGTGTGGTGGCCGCCATGATGTCGACGTCGGTGTCGGGCAAGGTGATCGCCATGTGGATGCCCATCATGCTGTTCTTCTACATGGGCTTCGAACACTCGATCGTCAATATGTTCCTGTTCCCCTCGGGCCTGCTGCTGGGCGGCGACTTCTCCATCGGGGATTATCTGCTGTGGAACGAGATCCCCACGGTCGTCGGCAATCTCGTGGGTGGGCTCACCTTCGTCGGCCTGACCCTGTACGCCACGCACCGGCGCACCGCCGCATCCAAGCCGGTCGAGGAGCCGGTCACG
>NZ_JASCXP010000124.1:0-17236 GCF_030010695.1 Nocardia sp. CC201C | reverse complement strand
CAAGTAGCCTCGACGGCGGTGGGCACGTTCCGCGGATTCGGCGTCGATGTCCGGGCGGGCCTCTCGGCCGCCGCGCTGACCGCCGATACGGCCGCCGATCCGGGTTTGCCGCTGCCGGTGCTGATCGGTGGCTGGCTGCGCGCCCGGACCGCCCCGGACACCAGCGCCGAAGCCCGGCTGGTGGCCGCCGACACTCCCGGCGCGCGGGCCCTGAACGTCGGCCGCGAGCTGCGCGCCGAACTCGACGCCGACCCCGGACCCGTCGGCGTGCTGGTGGTCGGCGACGGTGCGGCAACCCTGACCACCGCCGCGCCCCGCTACCTCGATCCGCGCGCCGAAGCGTTCCAGGCCGATCTCGACCGCGCGCTCACGGCGGGGGACCGGGACGGCCTGGCCGCCCTGGACGCGTCGCTGTGCGCCGACCTGTCGGTGGCGGGCAGACCGGTGTTCCAGGCGCTCGCGGGGCTGTTCGTGGACGACGCGAGCCGCCCGCGGGTCGAGACCCGCTACCGCGCGGCGCCGTTCGGCGTCGGCTATCACGTCAGCGTCTGGCGGCCCGGGGGCGAGCGGTGATCCGCCCCGTCGCCGTCGTCGGCCCGACCGCCACCGGAAAGTCGGATCTGGCCCTGGAGCTGGCGCAGCGCCTCGGCGGCGAGATCGTGAACATCGACGCCATGCAGCTGTACCGCGGTATGGATATCGGCACCGCCAAACTGCCCGTCGCGCAGCGGCGCGGCATTCCGCACCATCAGCTCGATGTGCTCGACGTGACCGAGTACGCCACCGTCGCCGCCTACCAGACCGCCGCGCGGGCCGATGTGGAGGCGATCATGGCGCGCGGGCACGTTCCGGTGATCGTGGGCGGCTCCATGATGTACGTGCAGGCGCTACTGGACGATTGGGACTTCCCGGCGACCGATCCGGAGGTTCGCGCCAGGTGGGAGCGGGTTCTCGAGGAGGAGGGCCTCGGCGCGGTGCACGAGGCGCTGCGGGCTACCGATCCGGTGGCGGCGGCCACCATCCTGCCCACCGACGGTCGCCGCATGGTGCGCGCGCTCGAGGTGGTGGAGCTGACCGGGCAGCCGTTCGCGGCTTCCCAGCCGAAGATCGGCGAACCCCGCTGGGGCACAACCGTCATCGGTGTCGACCGGGAGACCGCCGAACTCGACGCCCGCATCGAGCTGCGCACCGCCCGCATGTTCGAGCAGGGTCTCGTCGAGGAGGTGATCGGGCTGCTCGATCGCGGTCTGCGCGAAGGGGTTACGGCGCGGCGCGCGATCGGATACGCACAAGTCCTCGCGTACCTCGACAACGAATACGACCTGAAACACGCACAGGAGCGCACCTTCATCGGTACCCGGCGCTACGTTCGACGGCAGCGCTCGTGGTTCCGGCGGGACCCCCGGGTGTGCTGGGTCGACGGCGCGGATCCGGATCTGGTCGCCACGACGTTGGCCCTCCTCGAGGAACAGGAACGAGTTCGGTAGTGACGCAGCGCGGCAGCACCCGTAACGCCTCGGTTCAGGTGTGGCAGGCATATCTGAACAATCGGACCAAACGGGCGCGCGATGGACGCTTTCTCGTACTCGGGCAGCGGGCCATCGCGCGCGCTCTCGAAACCGATTGGCCGCTCGAAACGCTGGTGTACCGGCTCGGTACGCCCGAGCCGTCGGTGTGGGCGCGGCAGGTCATCGACAGCAGCGGGGTACCGAGCGTCGGCCTGGTGCCCGAACTCATGGCCGAACTCGCCGAACCCGCGGAGTCGGTACCCGAACTGGTCGCGGTCGCGGTGTCGCGGCACACCGAACTCGAGGACTTCGCACCCGGATCGGTCGCGGACCCGCCCGTGGTGGTGGTCATCGACCGGCCGTCCTCGGCGCTGCGCCTGGGGGCGCTGCTGCGGTCCGCCGCCGCCTACGGGGCCGCCGGGGTGATCGTGACCGGTTCCGGCGCGGACCATTTCGATCCACAGGCGGTGCGCGCCTCCGACGGGGCGCTGTTCGCGGTGCCGGTCTTCCGGGTGCCCGGCCCCGAACGGGTGCTCGCCTTCCGGGACGCCCTGGAGGCGCGCGGACTCGACCCCCGTATCGTCGGCAGCGACGATCGCGGCGGGATGGCGCTCGACGAACTCGACTTCGGCGGAGCGACCATCCTGGTGCTCGGCGACGAGCGGGACACCCTCGGCTCGGCCTGGGCGCCGGTGTGCGACGAGCTGGTGAGCATCCCGACCCACGGGACGCTCGGCGCGCCGTCGGCCGCGGCGGTGGCCCTGTACGAAATTTCCCGGCAGCGCCGGGCGTTGCGGTGAGGACTATGAGCGAGAGCGCTGGGATGATCGAGAACGCCGGGATCGACTTCAGCAAGGGACACGGCACCCAGAACGATTTCGTGGTGCTGCCCGATCCGGACGCGTGGCTGGAGCTGACCGAAACCCGCGTCGCGGCGCTGTGCGACCGGCAGCGCGGACTCGGCGCGGACGGGGTGCTGCGGGTGGCGCGCGCGGGCGCGCTCGTCGATACCGGCGTGCTTGCCGAACTCCCCGCGGGCGTGCGCGCCGCCGACTGGTTCATGGACTACCGCAATGCCGACGGCTCCATCGCCGAGATGTGCGGCAACGGGGTCCGCGTCTTCGCCCACTACCTCGCCGCCACCGGCATGGAGAGCCGCGACGAGTTCGTGGTCGGCAGCCGCGCCGGAGCCCGGCCCGTCGTGGTCCACCACGCCGACGCCGTGCATGGCGAGGTCACTGTCGCCATGGGCCACGTGCGCCAACTCGGCACCTCCACCGCCACGCTGTCCGGCCGCAGCTTCACCGGCCTCGGCATCGACGTGGGCAACCCCCACCTGGCCTGCGTCGACCCGACGCTCACCGCCGCCGACCTGGCCGCCCTCGATCTCACCGCCGCCCCCACCTTCGACCGCACCGTCTTCCCGAACGGCGTCAACGTCGAAATCCTCACCCCGCTGCACGACGGCGCGGTGGACATGCGCGTCTACGAACGCGGCGTCGGCGAAACCCGTTCCTGCGGCACCGGAACCGTCGCCACCGCGGCCGCCGCCCTGGTCCGCGCGGGCGTCGACATCGACACCGCATCCGGCGAGGTGCGCGTCCGCGTCCCGGGCGGCGAGGTCACCGTCACCATCGACCACGGCACCGCCACCCTGCGCGGCCCCTCGGTCCTCGTGGCGACCGGTCGCCTGTCGGCCAAGTGGTGGCAGGAACTCTGAGCGCGACGCGCGTGAAATAACCGAATGCGCCTTCTTGTTCCTTCGTGGGACCATGGAGGTGTATGAGCAAACAAGAAACGTACGAGTTCACTCCCGCCGAGGAGATCGCCGACGAGATCGCCGAGACCACCGGTAACGGCTGGTCCACCGATCCCACCGTCGGTGAGCTGCAGCTCGAGGATCGCAGCGCGTTGCGCCGCGTGGCCGGGCTGTCCACCGAACTCACCGATATCACCGAGGTCGAGTACCGCCAGCTGCGCCTGGAGCGCGTGGTGCTGGTCGGCGTCTGGACCGAGGGTACGGCGACGCAGGCCGAGGCCAGTATGGCCGAGTTGGCCGCGCTCGCCGAAACCGCCGGTTCCGAGGTGCTCGACGCGCTGATCCAGCGCCGCGACAAGCCGGATCCGGCCACCTACATCGGCTCCGGCAAGGCCGAGGAACTGCGCGCCGTCGTGCTCGACACCGGCGCGGACACCGTGATCTGCGACGGTGAACTGACCCCCGCCCAGCTGACCGCGCTGGAGAAGGTCGTCAAGGTCAAGGTGATCGACCGGACCGCCCTGATCCTGGACATCTTCGCCCAGCACGCCACCTCGCGGGAGGGTAAGGCGCAGGTCTCGCTGGCCCAGATGGAATACATGCTGCCGCGGCTGCGCGGCTGGGGTGAGTCCATGTCCCGGCAGGCCGGTGGTCGCGCGGGCAGCAATGGCGGCGTGGGTCTGCGCGGTCCCGGTGAGACGAAGATCGAGACCGACCGCCGCCGGATTCGCGAACGCATGGCCAAGCTGCGCCGTGAGATCCGCGAGATGAAGACCGCCCGTGACACCAAGCGTTCCAAGCGCACGTCGAGCGGTATTCCGCAGGTCGCCATTGTCGGCTACACCAATGCCGGTAAGTCGAGCCTGATGAACGCGCTCACCGGCGCCGGAATCCTGGTGCAGGACGCGCTGTTCGCCACCCTGGACCCCACCACCCGCCGTGCCGCCCTGGAGGACGGTCGCGAGGTGGTGTTCACCGATACCGTCGGTTTCGTCCGGCATCTGCCGACCCAGCTGGTCGAGGCGTTCCGCTCCACCCTGGAGGAGGTGACCGGCGCGGATCTGCTGCTGCACGTGGTGGACGGTTCCGATCCGCTGCCCGATCAGCAGATCAAGGCGGTGCGCGAGGTCGTCACCGAGGTGCTGCGCGAGTCGGATATCCCGGCCCCGCGGGAATTGCTGGTGGTCAACAAGATCGACGCACTGGATCCGATGCAGCTGACCCAGCTGCGGGCGGCCATGCCCGAGGCGGTGTTCGTCTCCGCGCGCACCGGTGCGGGCCTGACCGACCTGCGGGACCGGCTGGCCGAGATTCTCGGTGGCCTGGATGTGGAAGTCGGTGTGCTGCTGCCGTATTCGCGTGGCGATCTGCTGTCGCGGGTACACGCGGACGGCCGCATCCTCAGTGAGGAACACGAGGAATCCGGCACCCGGCTGCGGGCGCGGGTGCCGCGGGCGCTGGCCGCGGCGCTCACCGAATTCGCGCACGCCGGGTGAGCTGAGTCACGTTCGCGGTGTGACGTCCACAATCGGTGCCTTGCAGTGGTTTTCGTTACCATGACGTAATCGAATTTTCTGCAGGGAGGGAATTTCGTGTCCGACCGAGTCACGTATTTATCCGATAAGACCGATCGCCCGGCGCTCACCGACGGTGCGCCGCTGCATGTGGAGCTGTCCGACCTCGATCGCCGCCTGCTGGATGTGCTGGCGGTACCGGGTCGGGCCTGGTTCAGTCCGCGGTTCTACGGACTGGATCGGCTGCCGACCGACGGGCCGGTGCTGCTGGTCGGCAACCACACTCTCACCGGCGGCCTGGACGCGCCCATGCTGGCGCACGAGATCCTGCGCCGCACCGGACGGCTGGCGCGGGGGCTGGCCGAGAACGTGCTCATCGACGTGCCGGGGCTGCGCGATGTGCTGCACCACCTCGGGGTGGTGCGCGGCAACCGGCACAACTGCACCACGCTGCTGCGGCAGGGGGAGATCGTCGCGGTATTCCCGGGCGGGGGCCGGGAGGCCATGAGCGGCAAGCAGGAGAAGTACGTCCTGAACTGGACGGGCCGTACCGGGTTCGCGCGGATGGCCATCGAGGCGGGGGCGCCCATCGTGCCCATGGGCATGATCGGCGGTGACGACGTGTACGACGTGGTCTTCGACGGCGCGCATCCGGCCATGCGTCCGGTGCGTGGTCTGGTGGAAGCGCTTGGCCTGCGCGCCAGCCTCACCCCGCCGCTCATTCGCGGGCTCGGGCCGACCCTGCTGCCCAAGCCCGAGCGCTTCTACTTCTCCCTCGGCGATCCCATCGACACCAGTGCGTGGGCCGATGCCTCCGATCCGGTGGACGCGGCGCACGAATTGCAGGGTGTGGTGCGCAAGGCGCTCGAGGAGGAGATCCGCTTCCTGCTCGCCCAGCGTGACGCCGATCGCGGTCGCAGCCTGCTGGGCCGGGTGATGCAGGCGGTGGAGCGCCCCTGACCGAGTGGTCAGGTTTACGGTCGTTCGTCTGGTGCGATCTGCGGCTGTTCGCGATACAGCCGCAGTTCCGCCCACTTTTTCGGGGTCGGAAGTAAACGGTGATTCGACTTCCGTGTACCGTATGTGACGTAGGCATCAGTGCCGCTGTGGTCACATAGGAGGTCGGCGTGGAGCGCACCCTTTTCGAACCCGAACACGAGCTGTTCCGGGAGTCCTTCCGCAAGTTTCTGGATCAGCACGTCGCCCCGAACCACGAGCGGTGGGAAGAGGCGGGCATCGTCGATCGCGCGGTGTGGCTGGAGGCGGGCAAGCAGGGCTTCCTCGGCATGGCGGTGCCGGAGGAGTTCGGCGGCGGCGGTGTGAAGGACTTCCGCTACAACGCCATCGTCACCGAGGAAACCACCAAGGGCATGTACTCGGGCCTGGGTTTCGGGCTGCACAACGACGTCATCGCGCCGTACCTGCTGGAGCTGGCCGATGATGAGCAGAAGGCGCGCTGGCTGCCCGGCTTCTGCACCGGCGAGATCATCACCGCCATCGCCATGACCGAGCCCGGCACCGGATCGGACCTGCAGGGCATCAAGACCCGCGCGGTCAAAGACGGTGACGACTGGATCCTCAACGGCTCCAAGACCTTCATCACCAACGGCATCAACTCCGACATCGTGATCGTGGTCGCCCAGACCGATCCCGAGAAGGGCGCGATGGGCTTCTCCCTGCTCGTGGTCGAGCGCGACATGCCCGGTTTCACCCGCGGCCGCAACCTCGACAAGATCGGGCTCAAGGCGCAGGACACCGCCGAACTCTCCTTCGACAATGTCCGCGTCCCCGGCAAGAACCTGCTCGGCACCGAGGGCATGGGCTTCATCCACCTGATGCAGAACCTCCCGCAGGAGCGCCTGTCCATCGCCGTCATGGCCGCTGCCGCCATGGAATCCTGCCTGGACCTGACCTGCCAGTACGTCCGCGACCGCAAGGCCTTCGGCAAACCCATCGGCGCCCAGCAGAACACCCGCTTCGTCCTCGCCGAACTGGCCACCAAGACCACCGCCGTCCGTGTCTTCGTCGACCACTGCATCGCGCTGCTCAACCAGGAGAAGCTGTCCCCCGAGGACGCCGCCAAGGCCAAGTGGTGGAGCACCGAGGAACAGATCGACCTCATCACCAAGTGCCTGCAACTGCACGGTGGTTACGGCTACATGCGTGAGTATCCGATCGCCAAGGCGTACATGGACGCTCGTGTGCAGTCCATCTACGGCGGGACCACGGAGATCATGAAGGAGATCATCGGGCGTAGTTTGAAGCTGGCCTGAGCGCGGGATGCGTGCTGCCGAACGGGATTTCGCGCTGACTCGACGGTGAGTGGACGCTGCGGTGGCACAATAGGGG
Organism: Nocardia sp. CC201C; assembly: GCF_030010695.1. Classification (NCBI taxonomy): domain Bacteria; kingdom Bacillati; phylum Actinomycetota; class Actinomycetes; order Mycobacteriales; family Nocardiaceae; genus Nocardia; species Nocardia sp. CC201C. The sequence continues at coordinate 10,106 of NZ_JASCXP010000124.1, read as the reverse complement.
TACCGGAGTATCCGGTGACCCATCCGATCGGTCGAGCTGCTGCGGTTCCTGCGGAGCCGGTTCGGCCCACGCCCCTCGATGCGGAAGCCGTTGGCACAGCGGGTTTCGGGTCATGTACCGATCGAGATGTTGTCGTCGCGTTCCCGACGGACGCGGTACGGACTCGCTTTGCAGGCGTCCCGGGCGGACGCCACCGGGGTTTGATCGATCCCTCTGCCGAGCGCACCGCTCACCAGGGATCGGAGCATCCTGTGATCGAGAGTCATTGGGTACGGCTGCGTGCGATTTCGGCCGCCATCGACGAGTCGGAACCCCGCGCGGACTGGGGAGATCGCATCTGCGCGGCCGCTGTGGCCTGCCTCGACGGAGTCGACGCCGTCTCGGTTCCGTTACGGCTGAATCGAGACAGCGTGGAGCTGTTCGGATCCAGTGATGCCTGGGCCGCCGAGTTGGAAGACATTCAGTTCGACGTGGGGGAGGGGCCCGGTCTGGACGCCTTTTTCCGCGGCGAACCGGTGTACTCGGATGCGGCTACGGCGTGAAGCGCTGGCCGTTTTTCGGTTCGACCGCGACCGGAATAGGTGCGGTGGCGGCGTTTCCACTGCATCTCGGCAGTGTCGGATTCGGGTCGGTGAACCGGGATCATCGCCGCCACCCGGCGGATAGACATGGCCGAGGCCATGGTCCGGCTGCGTCTACACGCTTCCGCTACCGGCCGGTCGGTGCGCACAGTGGCCGGCTGGGGTGGTGATCGGTCATTGCCTGCCTGAGTTGTGAGCCGCCGTCGAACCGACGCCCGGCCCGTGTTCGTTCGCTGGAGCCTCGTCGACCTCAGCCGCTAGGATCGTCGAAATGCGTTGGCTGCGGCGCTGATCCGCTGACGTGGGTGACGATCTCGGCGGCCAGTGCGGCTATCTTCGTATTACGGTGCTGAGAGACCGTGCGCAGGATCGTGAGCCGCAGACCGATTCGGTATCCGGCATCGACAGCCGTACCGAATCAGTGGTCGGGCAGTCCCCCGGCAGGATTGCGGCGGGTCCCGACGGTATGCGTGGCCCGTTGCCGATGCGGCTCGCGTGCTCCCCGGACCGGCCGCGGCGGTGATCCGGAGGTGGCGGTGATCCGGAGGTGGCGGCAACCGGAGTACCTGGTTGTCGTCCCACCACACGAGTCCGATCGCGGGTCGGTCAGGCAGCATTCGGGCGATGACCTCGACCACAGCGCTCAGCGACTCCTCGACATTTCCGGCCGACAAGACGAGCGTTGAGATCTCAGACAGCCCCGCTGCCAGTCCATAGTCGGGGAAATCGACTGTCCGGAATGAGCGCTTCCCTTCGAAAACGCTTGCCATTCTATCGAATTCAGGACACCGCCCCAGGGCATCGGTCCTGTGTGCCATCAGACACTGCGCTCGAGGGCGAGGACTCGGAGGCGGGCGCGTGCGCAATCACCGCGGACCGGTACGGCGGTGGCCATGCGAGGTGCGGGGACCGTCAGCGGCGGCGTCGTCGAGCCGGCGTGGGGCCGCGCCCGTTACCCAGCCCGGTGGGATCGTGGTCGCCGATCACGGCGAGCATGGTCAACCCGGCGTCGCGGATGACCCGATCCAGATCGTCGAGGACCTCGTCTACGGCGCTACGACCGGCGAGGCTGTCGGTCGCGTCGTCACGCTCGAGCAGCGTCCGCAGTGTGTGCAGCCGCAATCCGGCGTCGAACAGGTGCCGCACCAGCCGGTCGCAGCACACCGTCACCCGCTCCTGCAAGACGGAATCGACGGGAAGCGTCGTGGCAAGGGGGACGACTGACTCGTTCGGGACGGCGGTATGCGCCGAGAAAGCAGCATCAACCATGACGGCTCCGGTCGTTGGCTGGGACCGCGAGCCGCTCTACGGGACTCGAGGAGTCATTGATTACTGTACGCCGTCCGTGCCCAGGTGACCGTCGCGATGACGAGGTTGGGCGTTGTCGCGGCGGCGCGGGGTCGACGGGTTGAAATGTAGTGGGGCGGGTTCGGTGCCGGTAACCGAGCGGATGATCTCACTCGCCAGCGCCGCGAGTTTGATATTGCGCTGCTGGGAGGCGCTGCGCAGGATCGCGAACGCGGCGGTGCGGTCGCAGCGCCGCTGCCCCATCACGATTCCCAACGCCTGGTCGATTATCGACCGCGATGCCAGCGCGGCTCGCAGTTGATCGGTCAATTCGACTTGACGCGCAGATTCCAGGGCCGTGGACAGCAGCACCCCCGTGTGCGCGCCGGTCAATGCGATCGCTCGCTGTGCCATGGCATCGAACCCGTTCGGCTTCGGCGAGTACAGGTTCAGGGCCCCGATCGCGCGCCCATCGGCGATGAGCGGTTCGGAGTGAATGGACCGCACCCCGTGCGCGAGCATCCGCGTCGCGTAGTCACCCCACCGGTTTTCGGAGACGGTATCGGGCACGGACACCGTGGCGGCGGTCTTGATGGCTTCCAGGCATGGACCCAGCCCGTTGCTGTATTGCACCTCGTCGAGTAATTCGGCGTGTGCGCCGGTGGAGGCGACGGTCATCGCCTGCCCGTCACGTTCGAGGGTGACACCGGCCAAAGGGTGACCCGGTAGCATACGCGAGGCGATATCGGCGATATCCCGCAGTGCGTCCTCGATATCGGAGGTCGACAGCAGTAGCGCGGTCAACTCCGACAATCCGACCGCCAATTCTTCGGCCGGAGACCGATCCTCGACCATCAGCGACCATTCCTCGCCGATACCGTGCGGCCTCGCGCACGCTCCACGGCCTCGCCGGGCCGATGGCCGCAGCTACCTGAAGATGGCCGGGTCGCCCCGGCATCGCAACCGATCCCCACGCTGGAACCGGTGGGAGAGCATCGAAACGCGGACGCCGTCAACCAACAGGTTTTGCCCACCTCGCACCGGGGCAGCATTACTATGAATACCACGCGCGGGTGTGGCTCGCCAGTGCTTCGTACCACCTCCTGAACCCCGGTCATGCAGGCGCACAACAGTTTCGCGATCACCACGCGCGATCACTACTGTCAACAGGTGGAGACCGAATGACCGGATCCGATATGCACACGTCGACCCCCCGCGATCCGACCCGACCGGTCCCGACGGCTGCCGTGCCGGTGCCCGTCCGGGAACTCTCGCCCGAACAGTCGCTGCGGTTGCTCGCCGACGCCGACTTCGGGCGGATCGTGTTCTCCCGCTATGCACTGCCCACGATCCGCCCGGTCAACCACGTCGTCGCCGACAATCGCATCATCATCCACGCCAACCCTGGAACCACACTTGTCGCGGATCGCCAGGTCGTCGCCTACGAGGCCGACATCATCGACTCCGTCACCCACCGCGGCTGGTGCGTCATCGTGACCGGCACCGCCGAGGAGCTCACCGACCCTGATCGGATCGCTCACTATCGTGGCCTGCTCCTCCCGTGGTTGCCCGGCTCCCACGATCGCTTGATCGCCATCGAACCCGAAATCGTCACCGGCATCCAACTCGTGCCCCCCGCCGACCGCTGACCCGGCAGCCGTCGAACTCCCGCGAGGCGGATCCGGCGACTCGGCTGCCGCAGGGTCTGCCCACATGGTGGTCAGACGCGCGACGGCAGCCCTGGCGGTCGCCGCGTTCGGTTCGCTGTTCCTCCAGATCGCGGTCGTCGCCGCAGCTCCATCCGCGGCGGTCGAGTACTCGCCGCCGGCTCTGTGGGCGGTGCCGACCGCGCCCGCGGACTCCGCGACGATCATCGGCGCGTTCAGTTTCGGCAACCGGATCCCGCGGGTGTGGATGCGACACGTGTGGTCGGCAAGCCGCTGAGCTTCCGCCGCCTGGTTCGAGCCGAGCCCTCAGCCGTGCGCAGCTGGGCGACGCCGACCTGGTGAATCAGCGATCGGTTCGAGGATCACCACGTCGTCACCCAGGTGCGGGCTCGCCCGGTCGCGAGCGGAGTTCTCTTGACCGCAGATCTGAGATGGTGAGAAACTTCTACTATAAACATCTCACAACCGGGTGTGAGCCCTCACGTCCGGCGGAGCCCGTTCTGGTGTGAAGGAGTGCTGATGTCTTCGGTCGCCGATGCCCGAAGTGCTGCGATGACCCGCGTGTGGGAACCCGCACACGAGGTGCCGCAGGAGGTCACGCTGCGAGTCAGCGGTGCGATTCCGGCGGAGTTGCGAGGCACGCTGTACCGCAACGGTCCGGCGCGGTGGGAGTCCGGCGGGTTCCGCGCCGGGCATCCCTTCGACGGCGACGGCCTGGTGTCGAAGTTCGTCATCGACGACGGTGCGGTGCGGTTCCGGTCCCGGTACGTGCGCACTCCGAAATACCTTGCCGAACAACGCGGCCGAGGTGCGCGCGTGCGCGGTCTCTACAACCAGTCATCGGGTGCGTTCGCCAATATCGGTCGCATGCCGGCCGACAGCGCCAATACCCATGCGGTGCCGCACGCGCAGCGGTTGCTTGTGCTCAGCGATGTGGGTCGGCCGTGGGAGTTGGACCTCGATGACCTCAGCACTGTCGGTCCATGTGATTTCGAGGGCAGGCTGCCGCGATTGACGCGGTTCTCCCCGCACCCCAAGATCGATCCGGTCACCGGTGAGCTGTTCAACTTCGGCTTGGATCTCGCACTGGGACACAAGGTTCCGGCCGGGTTGCGCTGCTACCGCGTCGATTCCACCGGGCGGCTGCACGATGCCGGACTGGTCGGCCTCGAGAACGTCGTCATCCAGCACGACTTCGCGATCACCGAACGCTATCTGGTGTTCGCGCTGGCCCCGATCACCGTCGACCCCGTACCGGCCGCGCTCGCCATGCTGGGCCGCGGGACCGTCGGCGACGCCGCGGACTATCGCCCCGAACGCGGGATGCGGATCGTGCTCGTGCCCCGAGACGGCGGCAAACAGCGTGTCATCGAATGCGATCCGTTCGTCTACATACACGTCGACAACGCCTACGACGACGGTGACGACGTCGTCCTCGACGTCGTGCGCTACGACTCCTTCGATTTCCTCACCACCGCGTTGAAGGACTTCCGCGATAGCCTGCCCGCCCTCGGGCGTCCGGCGCGGGTGCGAATCACCAAGTCCGGCAGGGTGAATCGGGAGGACATCGGCGAGTTGGACACACTGGAATTCCCGATGCACGACGAACGGCGCACCGGCCGCGCCCACCGCTACAGCTACTTCGCCGCCCACCACCCCGACCGCGACGGCGCGATCGTGAAATACGACCACCACACCGGCGCCGAGCGCCGCCATATCTTCACCGACGGAGAATTCGCGGGCGAGCCGGTGTTCGTGCCCCGCACGGCAAAGGCCGACGAGGACGAGGGGTGGATCCTCACCGTCGCCTACAATTCCGGCGAGCACCGCAACTCCCTGATCATCCTCGACGCCACCGATATCGAAGCCCCGCCGGTGGCCGTCGCACAGCTGGACGGGCACTTCTTCCCCGGCTTCCACGGCAGCTTCACCACTCGGGTCTCCCCGGCGGCCACCGCGTGAGCGGCATCGCCCTCGGATCCGACGCCCCAATTTTCGACTGTGCGCGCCATGCGGCGGCACGAACCGGATCCCGGCCCCAGGACCTGCTCTCCAGCTGCTGGGTTCACCGATGTCGCCAATGGATCCCACCGCACTGAAGGCCGCGCACGACAGCGATCACAAGGCGTTCGGCAAACCCATCGGCGCCCAGCAGAACACCCGCTTCGTCCTCGCCGAACTGGCCACCAAGACCACCGCCGTCCGTGTCTTCGTCGACCACTGCATCGCGCTGCTCAACCAGGAGAAGCTGTCCCCCGAGGACGCCGCCAAGGCCAAGTGGTGGAGCACCGAGGAACAGATCGACCTCATCACCAAGTGCCTGCAACTGCACGGTGGTTACGGCTACATGCGCGAATACCCGATCGCCAAGGCGTACATGGACGCTCGTGTGCAGTCCATCTACGGCGGGACCACGGAGATCATCGGGCGGAGCTTGAAGCTGGCCTGAGCGGAGGCGGTTTCCGACTCGAGCGGCGGCCGTGGTCGCGGCTGCGTCCACACTGCGACACTCGCTCGTTTCCATGGAGATGCACCGGGCGGGCATCTCCATAGCGGCAGGGATCAGAGCGGGGCGGAGGACCACCAGCGGTCGTAGAGGTCTTGGCCGGTGGTGCCGCCGAAGACCATGAGCCAGCACGCTTTTCGGGCGTCATCGTCGAAGGTGGCGCTGAGGGTGCCGCTGGGCCCGCCGGGGCCATCGGCGAAATCGCCCCATACCACCTGGCCATCACCACTGGGTCGTTCCCAGGACTCTTCGCCGGTGACGACGGTGCCGACTTGTATGCGCCGCTCGGTCGTGGGGCTACGATCGGCGTTGCACTTCAGCAGTAGCCCGGCGACCGGATCTTTGTTTCCGTTGCAGGACAGCACGTGCAGACCGGTGACGGTGGCGTGCACATCGACCGGCCTGCGGTCGTCGTCGACTGCTGTACATCGGATCCCTTGATACCCGGCCGCGTCGGGGTCGGCGGGCAACAGGTCGGGGAAGGCCTGCACGAGGTACGCGAAATTCCCCCAGGTCTTGCCGGCGGGGGCCGGTGTGGGGGCTTGCGAGCTGGGAGCTGCCGCGCTCGGTGCGTCTCCCGAGCGTGCGATCCACGCGACCACTCCAGCCGTGACCAGAACAGCGACGATGATCAACAGCCCGGTCACGGCCGCGGTCCGTTTGCGCCATGGCCGTTCTCGCGCCGTCGTCACCGAATCGGGTGCCGTCGCCGCACCCCACGCGGCCTCGGCGGCCGCGGCGAGCGCACCGCATGAGGGATAGCGATGGCGGGGATCCTTGGCCATGGCGCGGGCCACCACATCGTCGATCGCGGGTGGCAGGTCGGGCGTCACCGCGCTGGGCCGCGGCGGCGGGTCGTAGAGGTGAGCTGCCAGCACCGCGCCCGTACTGGGCCGTGGAAACGGCTTCGATCCGGTCAGCAGTTCGTAGAGGGTGCAGCCGAGCGCGTACACGTCGGCGCGATGGTCGACGGTCGAGACCGTCAGCTGTTCGGGGGCCGCGTAGGCCAGGGTCGCCAGCACCGAGCCCGCCTCGGTCAGCTCGGTCGCCCCGCTCAGGGCCTTCGCGATTCCGAAGTCCGACAGCAGGACTCGATCCGGTCGACCGGGGCGCGAGTCGACGAGGATGTTCGCCGGTTTGACGTCGCGATGCAGCAGGCCGGCCCGATGAGCGGTGTCGAGACCGTTGGCGGCCTGACGGACGATGTGCAGGATCCGTTGCGGCGCGAGCCCGCCGGGCGTGCGCCGGATGAGGTCGGCCGCATCCGTACCGTCGACGAGCTGCATGGCGATCCACAGCCGGTCGTGTTCCACACCGCGATCGTGCACGGTGACGATATTCGGATGATCCAGCCGGGCGGTGAGTTCGGCCTCGCGATTGAACCGCGCGCGGAATTCGTCGCTCGCGCTGTACTCGGCGGACAGCACCTTCAGCGCGTCATGGCGTGGCAACCGGGGATGCCGCGCCACGTACACCGTTCCCATACCGCCACTGCCCAGTACCCGTTCGATCAGGTATCCGGCGAATATGGTTCCGGGTGTCGGCTCGCCCGAACTAGATCGGCGCATCTCGCCACCAATCCTGGTAGAGATCGGTGCCGGTGGTGCCCGCCGCGCCGAGAACCAACAGCTCGCAGAAGTTTCGCTCCGCATCGTCGAATTCGACCTGCAGGACGCCGTCGGCGATCGTGTCGAAATTGCCTATGCCGGTGCTCCAGACGACTCGTCCGGTTCCCGAGGAACGCTCCCAGCGTTCATCACCCAGAATGTGCACACCCTCCGCCCAGGACTGAATGTGCATAGGCGTCCGATTGCTGTTACACCGCAACGACAGGGTCCGAACGGGATTGTTGTTCCCCTGACAGTACATCTCCACGGTGCGGGTGAGCTGAGCGTTTACGTCGACCTCGTTGCGGTCGTCGTCGAAGGCGTGGCACAGCACGCCCTGATAGCCGCTCGTTATCGGCGTGGCGGGCACGAGGCCGGGGAAGGCGCTGGCGATGAAGCCGTAGTTCCCCCAGGTCGCGGGGTCTCCGGCTGCGGCGGGTGAGGACGGACCGGTGGCCGACACGGTCGACGACGTTCCAGGCGTGGACGATGGCTCCGACGAAGGCTCCGACGAATTCTGCTTCCACACAACCACACCCGCGACCATGAGAGCCGCGACCGCGGTGAGTGCACCGACACCGGTGGCACGGGTGCGGCGGCGTCCGTGCGGCGAAGGCGTGCCCGCGGCGTGCCCGGTGCGGATATCGGGTCTCCGGCTGGATCGGGCCGGATCGGGAACACCTGCCAGCCCGGCCGCCGCGGCCGCCGCGAAAGCGCTGCACGAGTCATAGCGGTCGCCGGGGTGTTTGGCCATCGCATGCGCTATCACGGTGTCGATTGCCTGCGGCAGTTCCGGATTCACCTCGCTCGGACGCGGCGGCGGATCCTGGATATGGGCCCGCATCACCGCGGCGGTATTGGCGCGCGGGAAGGGTTTGCGTCCGGTGAGCAACTCGAAGAAGGTGCAGCCGAGGGCGTACACATCGGCACGATGATCCACGAGACCGGCGGTGATCTGTTCGGGCGCGGCATAGGCGAGGGTCGCCAGTACCGCGCCGGTTTGCGTCAATGCCGTGGATTCGCCTGCGGCCTTGGCGATTCCGAAATCCGCCACCAGTACGCGGTCGGGTCCATCGGGTAGTGGTTGCAGCAGAATATTGGCGGGCTTCACATCGCGGTGCAGCATTCCGATGCGATGCGCCTCGTCCAGCCCCTTCGCGACCTCGCCGAGGACGGTCAGCGCCGACTGCGGCGGCACACCGGTGGGATGGCGGCGAATGAGTTCGGCACCATCCAAGCCGGCGACGAATTGCATGGAGATCCAGAGACTTCCGCGCTCGACCCCGCGGTCGTGCACCGCGACGATATTCGCGTGATCGAGGCGAGCCGCCACATCGGCTTCCCGCAGGAACCGTGCCCGGAACTCCGGATCGGCTCCCAAGGCTGGTGGCAGCACCTTGAGCGCGTCCATGCGCGGCAACCGGGGATGCCGGGCCAGGTACACCGTTCCCATGCCGCCCGCGCCCAGTTGGCGCTCGATTCGGTAGCCCGCGAAAAGCGTTCCGGGAGTGAGGCTGTCGGACATCAGGGTCCACCATTGACGAGCAGGCCGTACTGCGCGGCCGCCTTCTGGCGCAGATTCGTCAGGTCACGGGTGAACACGGCGGCCACGTAGCGGCCGTACCGGACAACGCAGAGGTACCTGGTCAAAGCCAGATGGCCCGGTTGATTCTCTTCGGTGCAGTGCATGTCCTCCTCGCTGATGCCGGCGGGTCCGGCTATCGGTCGGAGATCATGCTCGGCGTCCTTGCCTCGCAACCGTTCGAAGGCCGCTCGTGCGCTCGCGGCGGTCGGATACCGGTACAGCGCACCGAGGTTGTTGACGGCGTGTGCTTCGGCCGGCACGCGGCCTTCCGGGGGGCGGCCGCTCCAGAGCTGCAGCGCTCGCGGGCCGAGGACGATACCGGTCGCGTACAGGGAGGAATCCCAGCCCGCGACCACTTGCCCGGCGAAGGTGATGACCTCCGGGTACGGCCATCGCCCCGGCGCGAGGGGCACCATGCGAGCCAGCATGCCGTCCCGATCCAGTGGCAGGGTGGTCAGCTGGTCGGCCGGGGTCGGCGCGAAGTCGCGCAGCCGTTGGATCTGTGCGTCGAAGGCATTGCGCGCCAGCGTCGTGAGTGCGCCCAGATCGGTCTCGGTGTGGGCGGCCAGCACGCTGATCACGTACGCCTCGGCGGCGATCGTCGCCGCCAATGTCGGCACACCGGGTCGCCAATGAGCATGTGCCGCAGGGTGATCCGCGATCGAGACGGGCACGTTGTCGGTGCTCACCGCAGCGTCGACGGAATCGATCTGTTCTGCGGCAGCCTGCGCGGACGCGGTATCGGGAAAGCGGAAAACCATGACGGTCAGCCCTCGGAACGAGCCGGTCGTAGGGCGTTTCGGCACCGCGCGGTGGGCGCCCCCCCCCCCGGGGGCCGGGGTGATACCCGGGCCGTACACTAACCCGCGGGCC